>NZ_JBJODK010000015.1:0-111101 GCF_045900275.1 Clostridioides sp. GD02367
AACCAATTTTTTCTACTTTCGTAACTTTCACACTTAGGTTTATTTCAGCCTTATGTTTTAGTTTGGTTAGCTTTAGGGGTTTCCAGCAATTCAGGTAGTATTGGATAGGTTCTATCCTATCTCTACATATAAGTTTCCCTATATGCTGACTATTTTAGCTATTAACTCACGACTAAAGTTACAAGTGTGCGTAGCTATTTTTTAATCAATTAGATTTCCTGCTTTAATATATTTTTTGTTCATTTTAAAGTGCTCCCCCTTTTTAAGTATAATGTATTATTTATTTATTATTTTTAATATTCTAATAATTAATTTTACCACTATACTCATCCTATTTCAAATCTAAGTGAATTAAATACAAGTTAAATGATGATGTACAATATAAAAAAATATTAAAAAGCTCCTTTATATTAAATTTAAAAATAAGACGAAATAATCAAAGATTATCCCATCTTATTTCTATTTAATATATAGCAAATATATATCAATCTAAAGAAATGCAATTAATAATATCATCTAATTTGCAACAAAAAATAACTTATCGTGTATATTTACATCTCCATTTATTAGCTCAGCTTCATATAATGTCTTTTTAAGTTTCTTATCGAATACCTGAAATTTTACTGGTTTCGTTCCAATTACATCAAAAACCTCTTTACTTCCCTTTCTTCCTCCTGATAGAGTATCTTTTATGCTTGAAATAGAATATATCTTATCATCTAATAACTTAACTTTCCTAATTCCAGATGATGTATCACTATAATCTACTTTAAAATCAAGTATCTCATAATCCTCTAGCTTAATATCATTTGAGTTGATATCATAAACAAGATTGATTACAAAATTACTCCTATCTGTAGCTATAAGATTTAACTTATTGTTCTTAACAATATAATCTAACTTCGTTTTGCTTAATAAACCCATTTCTTTTGAATTGGCATTTTTTTCTTGATTTAGATTATCCATAAATTTATTACTAATATTAAAAGTATCATCTTCTATATCATATATAATAAGGTTAGAATAATTATCATGCCCTTCAATATCTCCGTTTGTACTCTTATTACTTACCATTTCCAAATAGATTTTGCTTCCTATAGAAAATTTAATTTCATGTATATTTTGTTTATAGTTATTATGTAAGTTTAAATCAAATCTATTTAATAATTTATAAGACTTATCTTTTATATCTATCTTTAATATGCAAATATTATTGACTTTAGAGCCTGAAAGATTAGTTTCACTAACTACCATATATAAGTTTCCTTTATATATTTTATTAAACACAGTTTGCCAACTATTTTTTTTAAAATCAGATTGTTTTAAACTAATATCAAAACTTTCTTCTACACCATTTTTTAAATTTTTATTTGAAATCTTTATACAATCATTTAAATTATTATTCTCTTGTCCCAAAGTAGGCTTAATATAGGTATATGCTTCTCCTATATTTAAATCATCTTTATATACAAATTCATATCCTTTATTATTAATAAAATCACTGTATTTTTTATCGATATTCAAATAATCATTTCCAATTCTTGATTTAGGACTTGTATCATTTTTTATTCCATTCTTACTTACAATTACCTCTTCATAAGAAAATTTATTTATATTAGGTGTATATACTAAACTTACTTTTCCTATATCTTTTATATTACCATTTAAAGTATTTACAGATAGTTTGTCCTTATTAAAATAACTCAATATTGAAGTCATTATAATCATCAATAAACACACTATTATAAGACATATTGTATATTTTCCTATATTTTTTTCTTTCATAATACACCCCCTAAAAATCAATCTTCTGTTTCAAAAGTTTATTGGATATAAAACTACATATAAATATGTTTATACTTGAATACAGGATAATAAATATATTACTATATTCATAAGGTATAACAAATTCCACAGAGATTATAAATACTAAAATCTCCAAAACTAAAAACATGAAACTTATTAAAGTTCTTAGTTTATAAATAGATTTATTTATAAGAATTGATGTAAACACTACAGACACAAATCCTATCAGTAAAAATATATACTCCACAAATAGTATTTTAAAACTATATGGAAGTAACATTTTTAACTTATATATTGTATCTTGCACAAAACCGTAGCTTGCAATATTTCCAAGCATATAATTAGGTAATAATTTATTTAAAACAAATAAAATTATTGTAAATATTATTGTGTAACTATACACTAGAAATAATATATTTAATAACTTAGATGTATAAATATTAATTCTATTTTTGGGAAGCATTATAAGTGTATATATAGATTTACTTTTACCATCAAAATCCCTATACCAAATAAAAAAAGCATAGCAAATACATGCAATTATACCAAACATAAACCATGCTTCTGTAGAACTCATTATATTTCTAAAGCTTGAGAAACCTGTAAAATTTATTGTTTCTATTGTATTTCCTACTTTCGTTAATTGCTCATCTTTAACTGCATTTTCTATTATATAATTATAGTCATTTAAATTCTTTACTATATTTAAAATTACAAAAGAACAGCAACAAATAATTATAAGTATATAATTTTTTATATTTCTTTTTAATTCAAATTCGAATAATTTCATTAAATCTTTCATTAATTCACCTACTTTATTTCAAATTCTAAATTACTATTTGAAGTGTTAAACTGTAATTTTCCTTCGTATACTATTTCCTTAGAGTTTTTATTTATTATATACAACATAAATTTATCATCCCAAGGTAACACAGGGTCTAGTTTTGATGTATATACAATGATTTTATTTGAGTCAATTTCAACATTTTTAATACCTCTTTTTTCTTTGTCCTCTAAAACATACTTATCTTCATCCATGCTGTTATCAAGCACATTATAGGTAAATAAACTTAACTTTGTGCCTGGACTGTCATCATAATCATTTGACATTACCATATATAATTTATTATCTTTTAGACTTGCTTTTACTAAATTATTCATTCTATCATCAGTTTTTAATTCTATTATTTTATCTTTATTTTCTTCAACATTATACTCAAGTAAATGCTCAAGTAAAGTAATTTCAGAGTTACTATTACCATCCATATCTGCCTTTAATACTTCTATTAAAATATACATTTTATCTTGTCCTTTACTAGCATAACCTACACGAATAGTATCAACATCTGAGTATTTTTCAAAAAAATAATTACTTAAATTTATACTTTTTACCGTCTGTATTTTTTTATTTTTTGGGTTAATTTTTATTATATCTATGGTGCTTAAGCCTTTTTTATTGATTTCTGACGAATCGCCTATCGCACCATAAAATACAGACACATATAAGTCTTTTTTATATCTTTTTGATGATAGTACCTTTGTATAATAATCATCAGTACTTTTATCTACCTTATATTTTGTTCTTTTAAAATTATTCATATCTAATTTTTCATATTCAATGTCTTTATCACTTCCTTCAGATGCAAATACTCCTTTATCCAAATCTTCTTTTTTCTCATCTATAACAAAATTTATATCTTTTGAATTATCATTCATTTCAAAACCAACATGAGTAATTAAATCGGAACCACTAGATACATCAATTAAATTATTTATATTCTCACTCTCTTTTTGTGGTTTTACTAATTCAGTCTTTTTAATTTTATTACCTCCATTTATTGTATAATATGAATTTATATATCCATTAAAATCATATCCAAACTTTATGTTTATATAGTCTAATTCATCTGGGTCACCTTTTATAGTTTTTATCTTCAAATTGTCTTCATTATTTAATAAACCTATACTAAAATATATTACTAAGGTCAAAAATATAATAAGTATAGGTGCTTTAGATTTTAATTTCATACCGCCCCTCCTAAAGAGATACTTTCTTTTTAATTAGTAAATAAGATATTCCATTTAGAATAAACATTATAATTAAAAAACTTAGCACACCAGCTACTAAAGTATTAAATTGTGTTCCAATGAACACATAATATTTCCTAAATAAATTGATTATATTTATATATACTGTTGAAAAATATAGACCTATTAGAACTACAAAAGTAACTAAAAGCACATAAAACTTATTTATATAAGAAAATATAAATAATATGCAACAATTTACAAGAGAAATGGCTATAAGTAATAAAAATACATAAATCACCATGAAAGATATAAAATCAACAGGTATACTCCTCAAAGTTGAATAATATAAATCTTGCGCAAAAGGCACCTTTATTATTGGCACATTTTTAAAGATAAAATTAAATATACACTTACATACAAACAATGTCGCTATCTGACTTATCAAAAAACCATATATCATTGTTATCAAAGCAATTGACTTAGATATGCAAATCTTAAACTTATTCTGAGGTAGCATCATAAGAGTGTAAATACTTTGATTTTTGGAAAAAAACTCTCTTTTCCACATAAAAACATAGTATACAAACATTCCCAACATCCCAAAGAGTAGAATATGTTGGATAAATCTAATATTACTAAGTATCCCTATTCCATAAAATATACCACCAAAATTCTCTACTGCTAAGTTTAGAATAAATTTAGAATTCTTAAGTTTATTCATTTCATATAAATTTAAACTAAGCGTAATTAATGAAAAAAATGATATATAAGCTATGTAAAATTTATTACTTCTTCTTAAATCTACATTTATTAGATATAGAAGTTTATTCATTCTTATATACCTCCCTCATCTTATCTAATATAGATTTACCTTCTATTTCTCTTAATTCCTCTGCATTAAATGAAGTTATAACATTACCTTCATCAAGAATTACAACCTCATCAACTAAACTTTCTATTTCTACTATTTCATGAGTAGTAATGATAATAGCCTGATTTTCCTCCATATATTGTGCTATTACTCCTATAAATTCTTCCCTCTTAAATAAATCAATTCCTGTAAATGGTTCATCAAGTAGTATATATTCTGGGTCTTGGCAAAATCCAAGAATTAATTTTACTCTTGCAATATTTCCTTTTGATAAATTATCTATTATTTCATCTTCATCTAATTTGAATATGTTCATCATTTCTTTTGACTTCTCTTTATTCCATTTTGGATAAAAAATCTCCATAAATTCAAAGGTTTCTTTTATTGTCGTATTACTAAAGTGAGATTCTACATCTGGAACAAATGCTAATTTATTATATATCTTTTCATTTATTTTTTCTCCATCTATACGAATCTCTCCACTATCAATATTTATAAGACCTGCTATTGCTTTTAACATTGTTGATTTACCAACACCATTTATCCCAAGTAATGCAGTTATTTTACCTTTTTCTATATTGAAACTTACATTCTTTAAAGCATCTATCTTTCTTATTTTAAGACCTTGCATCCTTTTATATGTTTTACTGACATTTTTTACTTCTATCATAATTAGTACCCTCCATATTTAATATGCTTGTACAATAAATTTTTTTAATTAAGTTTTATAATTGTTAAAAGACTAGTATTCTTCTTCTATTATCTTTAAAACTTCCTCTTTAGTAACCTTTATTGCTTTCATATTTTCTATAAAAATAGATAAAGATTCATTTATCAACTCTAATTTTAAGTTTTTTAGTATATCTTCATCAACTGTTACACTACTTTGATAGTTTTTAAAAGTATTTATTATATTCATATCACCCATCTCCTTATATGCTCTTTGAACAGTATTTAGATTTACTTTTAGATTAAGTGCCATTTCTCTTCTCGATGGTATCGTCTCTCCTGGTCTCAAAGCTCCAATTACTATTTGTCTTTTTATATATTTTATTATCTGCAAATAAATGGGTGTTGTATTATCTAGTTCAAAATTCATGCTTCCTCCTATTCTAGTGTATTAATACGTTAGTACACTTGCTTTAAAAAAATACACCTTTAGCTCGTATTTTATTTAATATTCTATTAAGTGTATTATACGATTAATACACTTAGTTTGTAAACACCTTTTTATAATTTACATTTTATTTTAATTTATTAAGACATTAAAAGTAAAGCTTGAATTATAACTTTACAAAATGGAGCATCAAATGAGAGGATATATATTTTATGTTATGTTAGACTTGAAAACAAGTGAATGAGATAAGATTATATGTTATCAATCATTTAAAAGTTTTATATGTATTAACAATTAAAAATCTAATAAGAATATTGGTATATATTAGGAGGTAAACAAATGAGTTATAAAATTGAAATTAAAAATATTGAACCAGTCACAGTAGCTACTATGCGTTATAATGGCCCTATGACTGAAGCAACAAAATACTTTCCAAATGTATTTAAATCTATAAAAGGAAAATCTAATGGAGCTCCTTTCTTTTGCTACTATAATGTTGACCAAAAAACTGGTATTGGAGAAATGGAACTATGTGTTCCGACTTCAGAAACTCCAAATCGTATTGGTGTAACCATAAAAGAATTTCCTAAAACAAAAGCTTTGTTTTTTACTCACATAGGAGCCTATAGTAATTTGCCAAAAACGTATGAAATGATATTTAAATATATTCATGAAAATAATATAGAAATACAAACTCCTTGGAGAGAAGTATTCATTAAAGGACCAGGTATGCTGATAAAAGGAAATCCAGATAAATATATTACAGAAATCATATTTCCACTTAAAGAGGAGGAATAACATATGCTAGCGATTAAAATAGACAATTTAGTAAAAGAGTATAAAAATGGTGTAAAAGCTTTAAATGGTCTAAGTTTTAATGTAAATGCTGGAGAGATTTTTTCTTTACTTGGTCCTAATGGAGCTGGTAAATCTTCTCTTATCAACATTTTGACCACCTTTTATAAACCTACATCTGGAAATGTAACAGTCTTTGGAAAAGATTTAGTAGATAATCCTTCTTGGATACGTACTCAAATTGCTTGTGTAGCACAACAAGTCTCTATTGATGAACACCTGTCTCTTATGGAAAATATGGTATTTCAAAGCAAGATGTATAAAGTAGAACCACAAATTGCAAAACAAAGAATAGAATCTTTAATTGATAAATTTGAGTTATCTAACTACTTAAAATATCCCACTTCATCATATTCTGGTGGAGTAAAGCGTAGATTAGATATAGCTATGAATATGGTATCATCTCCTAAGATTCTATTTCTGGATGAACCAACTGTTGGTATGGATGTAGACTCAAGAAAAGCTATGTGGGATATGTTATTAAAAATTAGAGATGAATATGGCACAACTATATTTCTAACTACTCATTATCTTGAAGAAGCTGAACAATTGAGTGATAGCATTTGTATTATGAAAAATGGAAAAGATTTGGCACATGGAACGCCATCCAGTTTACGTAGTTACATTAGACAAAATATACTGCGTATAGTTTTTCATGATATAAAAGATATAAAAAAATATAAAGATGAAATTAAAAATACTGGATTGGTCAAGTTTATGAGTATAAGAGAAAATTCTATTTTTATAAGTGTACAGGATAGTAGAGTTGCTTTTACTTCAATAAATAAGTGGCTTTTAGAACATGACATAAAATTTGATGCAATAGAAATTGTAGAACCAAGTCTTGAAGATGTTTTTTTAGCATTAACAAGTTCTAAAAAAGGCTTAAAGGAGGAATGGAAATGTTAAATATCTTATGGCGTAGTATGAAATGGCGTTTTAAAAATCCAATATCATTTATAGTTACTATATTACAACCTTTTCTTTGGCTTGTACTTTATAGCTCTATTGCAAATCAAACTATGAATAATATGAATATTAGTAATTATACCGCTTTTATACTACCAGGTATTATTATACTAGTTGTATTTTCCTCATGTAGTAGTGGTGGTATCATCAACTTCATAATGAAGAACAGTGGAAGTTTCTATAGGGTTTTGATTGCACCGATTAGTAGATATTCAATTGTTTTTGGTCAATTACTAGAAGCTATCTTAGTTTCTTTCTTAGAAGTGACTATTTTATGTGTAGTAAGTATATTCTTCTCAGTAAAGATAGAATCTGGTATTGGAGGAATTATGCTTATGATAGTACTAATATTTATGACTGCATTTTTTTTATCAAGTCTAGCATATTCTATAAGTCTATTGTTACCAAATGAAATAATTTATGAAACAATTATGACTGCAATTGTACTTCCTATTTTCTTTTTAAGCTCAGCTCTTTTCCCTATAGAAAACTTATCTGGAGGATTAAAAATAGCCGTTATGCTCAATCCATTTACTCATGTTATTAATGCTTTACGTAGTTTAATATTTGGTCAGAATATTCTTATTGGAGATATATTACCTGTTATTCTACTATTCTTAATATTATGCTGTGCAAGTTTCTCACTTGCTATGTGGAGGCTAAAAAAGGAAATGGTAAGTTAATTTACTAATCTATAATAAAAAGTGAACTCTATTATATAGAGTTCACTTTAGATGCTTTATTTTAATATTTCTAAAACTGAATTTAACACAGCGTGTCCATTACAAGTTCCATAGTTCACCATATCTATTACAGATACTGGAGCTCTATCTCCTACTATAGATTTTACATCATCAAATATAAATCTAAGCTGTGGTCCAAGAAGTAAAATATCAAAATTATCAAGTTCTGATTTTATATTTCCCTCTCCAATTGCCCATATTCTACAATCTATATTTCTTTTTTTTGCATCTTTCTCCATTTTATTTACCAATAGAGTAGAAGACATACCTCCAACACATACTAACAATATCCTAATCATTCATAACTCCTTTTAATCAAATCTACATATATCTTGATTAAAAAGTATATGTAGAAAAGTTTATCATTTATAACTTTTTAAATTTCACTCTTAAATTATATCAAATTTTTCCATTTTTTACACTATTAGAACTAATTTTATATTTTTAATGTCCATTTTTCCACTTCTTTAGATATATCCTTAGCCTTTAATATTGCAGAGATTATAGCATATCCATCACTGTCTAAGCTCTTAAGTTTATCTACATTGTCTAGTTTTATGCCTCCAATTAGTACAAATGGTATATCTACCTTTTCTTTAATTTCTTTGACAGTTTCAAATGAAGCTGATTTTGCATCCAATTTAGTAGATGTTGTAAATATAGACCCTATACCTAAATAATCCGCTCCATCATTTTTTGCACATATAGCTTCTTCTAAAGTTCTTGCTGATACTCCTAGTATCTTATCATCTCCTATAAGCTTTCTAACTTCTCTCGCATCAATATCACTTTGACCTACATGTACTCCATCTGCATCACAGATAAGTGCTATGTCAACTCTGTCATTTATTATAAACTTAACTCCATATCTTTTAGTTATTTCTCTAAGTTTCATAGCTTTTTTTAAAAACTCTCTCCCAGGAGTATTTTTTTCTCTAAGTTGTACGGTTGTGATTCCAGAAGCTATTGCATCTTCGATACACTTATAGAAATCTCTACCTTCAAGCATTTCAGAATCAGTTACTAAATATAATTTTAAGTCTTTTTTTAAGTTTTCTTTATCTATCATTTTAAGTCTCCTCTTAAAGCCTTATTCGTTTAAAAATTCAATATTAGAATTTTTGCTTAAAGTATCTATATTCATTTTATAAATAGTGTTCATAAGATTTTCTTTAAATGTTCCTATTGGTGGATTGTCTAAATTTGCCAACTCTCCACTTAAAGACATCGTAAGAACACCCATTGTAGCTGCTTCTAATGTATTCTCAGTAACAGCCATAAAACTCGCAATTAAACTAGCAGTCATACATCCCGTTCCTGTAATGCCTTTTAATTTATCAGTTCCATTGTTTATTTTATATGTACATTTACCATTTGTTATTATATCTATTTTTCCAGTTGCTACTACGATACATTCAAGTTTTTCAGAAACTTTTCTTATTATATCAGTGGAGTCTTCTTCTTCATCAAATGAATCTACACCTTTTCCCCTTACATCAAAACCACCTATAAACTTTATTTCTGCCATATTACCCTTAACTACATTAAATTTGACTTCATTCAAGAGTTTGCTTGTAAGTTCTGCCCTAGCTTTACTTGCAAATACTCCAACTGGGTCTAATATAACAGGTTTATTGTACTTATTTGCCGCTTTTCCTGCTAATAAAAATAAATCTAACATATTTGAATTCATTGTTCCTATATTTATTACTACAGAGTTCGCTATACTCACCATTTCTTCTACTTCTTCATATGAAAAACTCATAAGAGGACTTGCTCCTATGGCTAAGGTTACATTAGCACAATCATTTATGGTTACATTATTAGTGTAATGAATTACCAGTGGATTTGATTCTTTTACATCTTCAATTAAATTATACATAGTCTACCTCCAACAATTTTTTATTATTCAAATTTATAAAAATGATGCACTGGCCCTACTCCATGACCTATATCAAAACTATTTTTTATTGCCTCTGTTATATAGATTTTGCCTAAATTTACTGCTTCTGTTATTTCATAACCTAAAGCTAAATAAGAGGTTATTGCAGAAGATAATGTACATCCTGTTCCATGTGTATTTTTTTTATCAATTCTTTCACTTTTATAAACTTTAAACATATTTTTACCAACTAAAATATCAACTGCTTCTCCATCTAAATGTCCTCCTTTCATAAGGACAAACTTAGGACCAAGCTTTAGTATTTCTTTTCCTACTCTATTCATATCATCTATATTATTTATTTTTATTCCTGTGATTTCTTCTGCCTCTGGGATGTTTGGTGTAATTATGTATGCAAGTGGCATCAAGTATTTAATTAAATTTTCTTTTGCTTCTGGCTTTAATAAATAATATCCACTTTTAGATATCATTACTGGGTCTACTACCAAATATTTTGGATTGTATTTCTTTATATTTTCAACTATTTCAAGTATAATCTCAGGACTTGAAACCATTCCTATTTTTACAGCTTTTGGAGGTATATCTTCAAATACTGCCTCTATCTGTTTTTTTATTATGTCCTTACTTAAATCTTCTACTGCAAGAACCCCTTGAGTGTTTTGTGCTGTTATAGCTGTTATTACACTCATACCATAAGTACCAATTGCACTAAAAGTCTTCAAATCAGCTTGAATTCCAGCTCCTCCAGATGAATCTGACCCAGCTATTGTAAGTGTTGGTATTTTATAATTACTCATTTATTCCCTCCTAAAGTTTAATTTAAATAACTTAATTAAAAAAGCTATACCTACAATAGGTATAGCTTAGAAATCGCATATATAGTAAATAATATACACTTAAGTTTTATACTAAGCTTTCCTACGCTGGTATTATCCAGATCAGGTGTAAGGGTCGGTATACCTCTCAGCTCTTGGCTCCCCTAGCTACTTTAATTTATTATATTTATAACTTCATTATAGTACAATAGTATTTATTGTCAAGTTTTTACATAATATACACTTATTATAATATTAATGTTTACATTAATTGTTCTATTTCTTTTCCAACAAGATAAGCATCTTTATTATTAATTGAATCTATAAACGTTTCTGGATTTTTTATTATATATAATTTTTTATTTCTAGTTAATTTCTTTATATAACATTCCAATTTCATTGCATTACTTTTCGTGTTGGTTACAAAATAAACTTCTAGTTTTTTAAATCCTTTTGCTCTTGTATATTTTGAATTAATTCCCGACTTATGTTCATTCATTCTTCTGATTATATTACTGGTATATCCAGTATATAGAGAGTCATCTTTACATCTTATAATATATGTAAAATACATTTCAAATCACATCCTTATTAAATATATAAACATTATATTATAAAATTGATGAAATGGCATGTATTTTGCATATGCAATCTTCTTAGGACTAATTTTATCTAATACATGTGTATAAAATCTATTCTATATAAGTCTAACGCTAAATTTTGACATAATAATAACGTATTTATTTTTGTAACAAAAAATTCACAAATTATAAAAAATAAAATTTTCAAAAAAATTATAATTTTCAAAAAAATAAATTGACACATATAAAAAAATTATGATACCCTAATAAAAAGGGGGCAATGATTATGGAAAACAATTTAATTATAGCTAAAAGCAATAATACTAAATTAACTCAAAAGGAATTAATTAAAGTTAATCTACAGATAGGTGTAGATTTTACACTTTTGTCAAAATCACTTAAAGCCTTTTACAAAAAAGAAAAAGATTTTTATTGCATTGCTCTTGCGCCATGCAATGTATCTAATGAAAAAGCAAATAGAAAAATAAGTATCTCTGATATGATAAAAGAAATTAACACTTTAATCGAAAGTATAACTGATAAAAATGAACTTTTAAGTGAAGAACTCTTCAGCAAAAATTTATCAGAATTTTATGACGAATCTTTAGATGACATTTATATAGAATTAAAACAAGCATATTTATACATTAAAAAGAATACAGATGTTCTTAGTATAGAAGACTGTATTGAATATGTATTTGATGTTGATATAAGTAATGAGACAAAACTAAAAGAAAATCCTTTGATTGATTTTAATTCACTTTCTTTAGTATTTTGGAGTGGTGAAACAAAAAATATTTTACATCAAATGAATATTTTAGATTTAGAAAATATCCACTCTTATACTATAGAAAACAGTACAAACATAACTATATATGAAAATGATACTCTTCAATCTGAATTTGGTGAAAAAGATGAAGATATAAAAGAAAATAACCTAGGTATAATTGAACAAATGCTTATACTTCCAAACGATTTAGACTATGATAAAGATGAAGTCGAAAATATGAAAAATAGGCTTGCAAATATAAATATTAAGTATTTGCAAACACTTAAAGAAAAGGATATAAAAATAAAATTGATAAATTCAAACTTAACTGATGAGCCAGAATTTAAAGATTTAAAACATCAATTACCACCATGCTGGGTAAGATCAGGTAAAACTTGGAAAGATGTGCCTGGTATATATAGAAACAATTCTATAGTAGTTAAAATAGGCTACAGTAATCCTAGTTATGCAAATGTACATTCAGCTAAAAATTTAGAATTACATGAGACTGCACATGCTATAGATAAAAATGTTTTAAACAAAAAATCGAGTTCAGAGGAATTTATGGAAATATTTGCTCAAGAAAGATATAAACTTTACGACCCAAAACAAGTTGCACATGCCTACATTAGTAAGTTTATAGAAGAATTTTTTGCAGAATCATTTGTACACTACTATCTCGATGATGTTTCAAGAAATACTTTAAAAGAAAATTGTCCTTTAACATATGATTTTCTTGAACAGCTTGAATTAGAATATTAAATACTCTAACTTCCAATAATACATTTAACTATATTCTCTTTATCAATAATAACACAATGATACAATTTATATTTTTAATAAAGTGCTATCATTAAAAGATTCTTATTATTTATGTTATAATATTTATGGTGGCTATGTTTTAAAATAGTTTATGTGACTCATAATTTAAATAAATAATAGAAAAAGGATGAAGAGCTATGAAGTTGAATAGAAATGATAGTTGTTGGTGTGGAAGTACTAAAAAATATAAAAAATGCCATATGGATATGGATAATAAAATAGATTCATTTGCAAGGTTAGGTCATATTGTGCCAACCCATGACATTATAAAAAATCCAACGCAAATTGAAGAAATAAAAAAAAGTGCAGTAATAAATACAAAAATTTTAGATTATATTTCAGATAAAATTGAAATTGGAATGTCTACAGAAGATATAAATAAATTAGTCCATGACTTTACACTACAAAATGGAGCTATCCCTGCTCCTTTAGACTATAATGGATTTCCTAAGAGTGTATGTACATCTATAAACAATGAAGTTTGTCATGGTATTCCTAGTAAAGATATTATTTTAAAAGATGGAGATATTATCAATGTAGATGTTTCTACTATTTTTAATGGATACTACTCAGATGCTTCAAGAATGTTTATGATAGGAAATGTTAAAGAAAATGCAAGAAAATTAGTAGAGGTCACTAAAGAATGTGTTCAAAAAGGTCTTGAGGCTACTAAACCCTGGGGATTCTTGGGTGATATAGGTGATGCTATTAACTCCTATGCTCAAGAAAATGGATACTCTGTTGTCAGAGAAATTGGTGGCCATGGAGTTGGATTAAGCTTCCATGAAGACCCATTTGTAAGTTATGTATCTAAAAAAGGAACTGAAATGTTATTAGTTCCTGGAATGATATTTACAATAGAGCCAATGGTAAATGAGGGTACTCATGAAATTTTTGTTGATGAAGAAAATAATTGGACTATCTATACAGAAGATGGTAAATTATCTGCTCAATGGGAATGTATGATTTTAATTACAGAAACAGGATTTGAAATTTTAACCCAATAAAAGAAAAATGCCTATAAAAATCGAAAATTCAATTTTTATAGGCATTTATTTTATTAATGCACATCTATTGCATCAACTGGACAGCTTTCTCTAGCTTCTTTTGCTGATTCTTCAGCATCACTTGGTATTTCATCAACTATAACATGTGATTTACCATCATCATTCATATCAAATACTTCTGGACATATTGATGGACATAATCCACAACCTATACAAGTATCTTGATTAACATCTGCTTTCATAATAAAATCCTCCTAAACGCTACAAATTTAAAATCTTATTTGTCAAAGATTTATGAACCAAAACTTTAACATTTAGTTCTTTTTTATTATGTCCTCAGATTTGAAAAAAATACCTTTTAAAATAATTTTCATAAAATTTATTTTATAGTCATATCAAATCTATATATAATACACATTATCTAACTCATCATACTCATAGGACACTTCTTTTTTATTCTTTTTTACAGGTTCTAAATTTCTTATTTTTACTATTTTTGCAGGTATTCCAACAACGGTTGCTCCATTAGGTACATCCTTGACAACAACTGAATTTGCGCCAATTTTTGAATTAGAACCAACATTTAAAGGTCCTAGTATTTTTGTTCCAGCTCCAATCAATACATCATCACCAACAGTTGGATGTCTCTTTCCAGTATCCTTTCCTGTGCCTCCTAAAGTAGCTCCTTGATATATTGTTACTCTGTTACCTACTTCTGCTGTTTCTCCAATTACAACACCCATTCCATGGTCTATTAATATACCTTCTCCCATTTTAGCTCCAGGATGTATTTCTATACCAGTCATAAATCTGGATATCTGAGATATTAATCTTGCTGTAAAAAGCATCTTTTTCTTATAAAGAGCATGAGCCATCCTATGCATTATCATTGCATGTACTGATGGATAAAGTAAAAAGACTTCTACTTTAGATCTAGCTGCTGGGTCATTTTTCATTATATATTCAATATCTTTATTTATTTTCTTAAACAAAGTATTCACTCCCTAAAATAAAATTTTTAAAATAGTCCCATGGACATATACTTATCTACTCCATCTGGAGCTACTGTTACTATCTTTTTATCTGGATATTTTTTCGCCATTTCCATAGCACCAAATATATTAGCTCCAGAAGATATACCTACCAGAATTCCCTCTTTTGCTGCAAGTAATTTAACTGTGTCAAATGCATCTTCATCATCTACTAATATTACTTCATCAACTACACTGGAATCATAATTTTCAGGAACAAAATTAGCTCCTATTCCTTGTATTTTATGAGGTCCAGTTTTGTTTTCTGATATAGCTGGAGATTTTTTTGGTTCAAGCGCGATTATTTTTATATTTGGATTTTGCTCCTTTAAATATCTCGCAGTTCCTATTAAAGTACCCCCAGTTCCAACTCCACATACAAATATATCTAAATATTTAACATCATTCATAATTTCAACTGCTGTTGTTTTATAATGTGCGTTTGGATTATCTTTATTTTCAAATTGCTTTAAACTCTTATAGTTTGGATTTTCTCTTAAAAGCTCATTTGCTTTTTCTATGGAACCTGCCATACCAGCTTTTCCATCTGTAAGTACCAAGTTTGCTCCATAAGCCTTCATCAAATCTCGTCTCTCAACACTCATAGTCTCAGGCATTACTATTACTACTTCATATCCTTTTAATTTTCCTATCATAGATAATGCAATACCAGTATTTCCACTAGTTGCTTCTACTAATACATCTCCTTTTTTTAATTCTCCTCTTTTCTCTAATCCTTCTAGCATTTCATACACTGCTCTATCTTTTATACTTCCTGCTGGATTTACTTTTTCTAATTTTACATATATGTTAGAACACCCGTTAGTACATCCTAAATTGTTCAACCTTACTACAGGTGTGTTTCCTATCAACTCTAATGCGTTATTATATAACATACTACTTCCTCCTATATGTCTAAATCTATTATCAAATTGATAACGATAAATATATTATAGTATTATCATTTTGATAATGCAACCTTTTTTTGGATTTTATACTTACAATCGTTTTATTCCAAATATTAGTAATGTTCAAACAAAAAAAGTGAAAATCATTATCGATTTTCACCTTTTAAATATAAAGCTTTAAACTAAGCCATACGCAGTACTTTGCTATAGAACCTCTACAAAATACTATATAAGACCTAATATCTTTGCAATCTCTACATTAACCTTTAACACATTTACCCTATCTTCACCTAATACTCCAAAAAGTTTTTTAGAAGTATTATCATCTACAATTTTTTGTAATTTACTCTCTGATATTCCTGATGCTTTTGCTACAGCAGGTATCTGAACTTTTGCAGAAGCTGGACTTACATTAGGGTCAAGTCCTGAACCTGATGCTGTAAGCAAGTCTGTTGGTATATCCTCTTTTTTAATAGTTGGATTATCCTTTAAAAATTTTTCTATATCTTTTTGTACTCTATCATGAAGTTCTGGATTTGTTGCTCCATAGTTAAAAGAACCTGATGAAACACCTCCATAAGATGTATTTCCATCTTTATCTGGTATTAAATCTTCTTTTGTATAAGTATTATAGTTTATTGATGATACTCTTCCCTTAAAGAACCTTGCATCTGTAAAGTTTTGACCAATAAGTTCTGAACCTACTTTTACACCATTTACTTCTATCATACTTCCATTAGCTTTATCTCTAAATGCAACTTGACTTACACCTGTTAAAGCAAGTGGATATACAAGTCCACAAACAACTAACAATACAAGACTTACAAGCAATGCTGGTTTTAATGTTTTCATTTTTATATCCTCCATTTATTAACCTAAATTAAGAACCATTACTAAAGGTGTAATTAATAAATCAATTAATTTTATTCCTAAAAATGGTACTATAACCCCACCAAGACCAAATATAATCATGTTTCTCATTAACATAGCTTGTGACTTCATAGGTCTATATTTTACACCTTTCATTGCAAGAGGTATTAAACAAGGGATTATTATAGCATTAAATATTAAAGCTGATAATATCGCACTAAATGATGTAGAAAGTTTCATTATATTTAATATCTCCATCTGAGGTATCGCAAGAGTAAATATAGCTGGTATAATTGCAAAATATTTTGCAACATCATTTGCTATACTAAAAGTTGTCAAAGCTCCACGAGTTATCAAAAGTTGTTTTCCTATTTCAACAACTTCTAATATCTTAGTTGGGTCTGAATCTAAATCTACCATATTTGCTGCTTCTTTTGCAGATGTTGTACCACTGTTCATAGCAAGACCTACATCCGCCTGAGCAAGTGCAGGAGCATCATTTGTTCCATCACCTGTCATAGCTACTATTTTACCTTCTAATTGTTCTTTCTTTATAGCATCTATTTTATCTTCTGGTTTACATTCTGCAATAAATCCATCTACTCCAGCTTCTCTTGCAATTGTAGCTGCTGTCAAGGGATTATCCCCTGTGCACATTATTGTCTTTATTCCTATCTCACGAAGTCTAGCAAACCTTTCTACAAGCCCTGATTTTACAGTATCCTTTAAGTAGATAATCCCATATATCTCATTATCCACACACACTACTAAAGGTGTTCCTCCTAATTTAGCCACTCTGTTTACATTTTCTTCTAAATCTTCTGGTACTACCCCACCAGATTCTTTTACTCGTTTTATTATACTATCATAAGCACCTTTTCTTATAGCTCTACCATCAGCTAAATTAATTCCACTCATTCTAGTCTGTGCAGAAAACTCTATGAATTCAGCTTCAGCTGCCTCTTTTGTTTTACCTGTTGAACCTAATTTCACACCTAAATCAACTATAGACTTTCCTTCTGGTGTATCATCTTTTAATGAACACATAACAGAATAATTTATTAAATCTTTTGAATCTGCATTTCCAACTACTATAAATTCTGACGCAAGTCTATTTCCATAAGTAATGGTACCTGTCTTATCTAAAATCATAGTATCAACATCACCACAAGCTTCTACTGCTTTTCCTGACATTGCAATTACATTGAATCTAGTTACTCTATCCATACCTGCAATACCAATGGCTGACAATAGGCCCCCTATAGTAGTTGGTATTAAGCAAACCAAAAGTGCTACCATAGTAGAAATTGGAATCTTTACACCTGCATAATTTGCCATTGGATAAAGAGAGATTAAAACAACCATAAATATAAGTGTTAACCCTACTAACAAGGTATTTAAGGCAATCTCATTTGGTGTTTTTTGTCTTGAAGCACCTTCCACAAGAGCTATCATTTTATCTAAGAACGATTCTCCTGGTTTTGTTGTTATTTTTATTTTTAACCAGTCACTTACAACTGTAGTACCTCCTGTAACAGAAGCAAAATCTCCACCAGATTCCCTCATAACAGGTGCGGATTCTCCAGTTATTGCTGATTCATCCACAGAAGCTATTCCTTCTATAACTTCTCCATCATTTGGAATAACTTCTCCTGCATTTACCAAAACAATATCGCCAAGTTTTAATTCACTTGCACTTATCATTTTTTCATTTCCTAGCTTATCGAAAACCCTTGCTACTGTGTCTTTTCTAGTTTTCTTCAATGTATCTGCTTGGGCTTTTCCTCTACCTTCAGCTACAGCTTCAGCAAAATTCGCAAAAAGAACTGTTATAAATAATATTATTGTTACAATCCCATTATATGCTCTTAAATTATTACCTTCATCACCAAACAAGCTAGGTATTATTGTAAGTATCAATGTTACTATAAATCCAATCTCTACAACAAACATAACTGGATTTTTCATCATATATTTAGGATTTAACTTTTTAAAAGCTTCTATAATGGAAGTTTTGAATATATCTTTTGTAATAAACTTTGTTTTTTTAGTTTCCATAAAACTTTACTCCCTCCCAATTTTTTAGTGCCATAACACTAGATGCTCTGAAATAGGTCCAAGCGCTAAGGCTGGGAAAAATGTTAAAGCACCAACAATTAAAACAACCAGTACTAAAATTATTGTAAATGTGAAATTATCTGTTCTAAGTGTTCCTATACTTTCACTTACAGCTTTTTTAGATGCCAATAAACTTGATATCGCAAGTAGTATTATAATAGATACATATCTTCCAAAGAACATAACTATGCCTGTTGTTATATTCCAAAACATAGTATTATCTCCTAGACCTTCAAATCCTGAACCATTATTAGCTGCTGAAGATGCAAATTCATATAATACTTGTGATAATCCATGGAATCCAGGATTTGAAATTCCTTCAAGCCCTGCTGGTACTGCAACTGAAAGACCAGAAAACATAAGTATCAAAAGTGGATGTAGTATAATAAGTAAAGCAATAAGCTTCATTTCTTTTCCTTCTATTTTCTTAGTCAAAAATTCTGGAGTTCTTCCTACCATCAATCCACATAAAAATACTGCTATTATAGCGTACATCAACATATTCATAAGACCTACACCTTTACCACCAAACACGACATTTAACATCATATTCAAAAGTGGTACTAAACCTCCTAAAGGAGTTAAGGTATCATGCATATTATTAACTGTACCTGTTGTAAACGAAGTAGTTACTGTTGTAAATAATGCAGACTGTGCTATACCAAATCTAACTTCCTTACCTTCCATACTTCCCATACTTTGACTAAGTCCTAATTGTGATAAAATAGGATTTCCTGCACTCTCTGCTTTAAAACAAACTACTAGACCTATTAAAAATATGATTGACATTGCACCAAACACAACCCAACCTTGTTTTTTATTCTTTATCATATGCCCAAATGCAACAACACAAGCTCCTGGTAATATCATCATAGACAACATTTCCACTATATTTGATATAATAGTTGGATTTTCAAATGGGTGTGATGAATTTGAACCAAAGAATCCACCACCATTTGTTCCTAAATGTTTGATTGATTCAAGAGCTGCTACAGGCCCTCTAGCTATATCTTGAAGCTTTCCTTCTATAGTAGTCACTGTTTCTGTTCCAGCAAAAGTTTGTGGTACTCCTTGTGTAACTAATATAATTCCAACAATTAAAGCTCCTGGTAAAAGTACTCTTGTTGTTATTCTAATTAAATCTACATAAAAATTTCCCAATGTTTTCTTTTTGCCAACCAAACCTCTTACAAATGCCATAGCTGCTGAATATCCTGTTGCTGCTGATGTAAACATCATGTATATTATCACTGTCATCTGACTAAAATATGAAAGACCTGATTCACCTGAATAATGTTGAAGGTTTGTATTTGTCATAAAACTTATTATTGTATTAAATGATAAACCTTGTTCCATACCTTTAATTCCACTTGGATTAAAGATGTGCATACTTTGAGTTCTAAGTATGATATATCCTATAAATACCATAGCTGCATTTGTAAATACTAAAGCTAAGGCATACTGTTTCCAGTTCATTTCTTTTTTCTTATCTATACTACATACCTTATATATACAATTGTCTACTTTATCAAATAGTCTATCTCCAAATGTTTTTTGATTAGTAGCTATATGGTATAAATACTTGCCCATAGGTATTACTAAAATCATAAAAATCGCTAACACTATTACTATCTGCACCATAAAAATTGTTCCCCCCAATTCAGCTTACTTATTAGCCTTATACTGTTTAAAATTTTTCAGGATTAATAAGCGCATACACCAAATATATTATTAACATTATAATTACAACTGCCAGAAACCACATAGGTAATCCCTCCATACATTACATTATTTTTTTTCTGTTTGTTTCCCACACCAGTCAGCAAGCAACTTCATGGAAATAAATCCTATGAGTAACAATGCTATCATAACTATATCCAACATTTTAACTCCTCCATTTACTTTAATTTCTTTTACAAATTTTAGTTTTGTATTGCTACTTCATTTATCTTATCATTTTAGGTATAAAGATAGGATTAAGAAACATCTGTTACTGATTAGTATTTCATAAATATAAAATTGAGTTTTTAAAATATGCATCTAGCAACCGTATTCCTAGCAATTTCAATACAATTTCTTATCCTAAATTTATAAAAATCTCGATTAAGAAATACCTACTACAAATATATAAACGCAAAAAAAGATGGCAAATTTGCCATCTTTAATAAAAGCTAATGTTATTTAATTTATATTAACATTCTGGAACTATGTCATTACTTATATCCATATCTAAACTTTTGCCATGATAATAAATAAAATCAATTACTTTACCACTAATTGTAACAGCAATCAAAGAATAAAATATATCAAATGCTGATAGATAAAATAATGATAACAACAATACAATAACATCTGTTGCTAAATAAACTTGCCCTATGTTCAAAGATGTAGTCTTAGAAATTACTAATGCTAAAGCATCGTCTCCTCCTGATGCACAACCTGCTTTTACTACTATCCCTACACCAGTTCCAACAGTTACACCTGCCAAAACAGTTGATAAAAGCATATTTTGTGATTGTGGTACCAGAGGTCCTATAGCTTCAAATAAATCATATAACACTGAAAAAGTTATAGAAGCTACTATTGAATATATAAGGAATTTTTTACCGAAAAATTTATATCCTACTAAAAGTAGTAAACCATCTATTACAACATTTGCTATTGCTGGCTGTATATTGAATAAATTTTTTAGCAGTAGTAAAATACCTAACACTCCACCTTCTGTTATGTTGTTTAAATAATAAAAATTGTAAACTCCAAATGCCAATATTGCTGAACCTAAAAATATAAGTCCAATCCTTTCTAAAAATAACCGCCTGGCCATACATATCCCTTCCTTTTTCTTAATTTATATATATTATATACAAAAGAAATGGCTTTGTATACCGCACTTTTCGAATCTTTAATTATACAAAATTTTTATGTTTTTTTCAACAATTTTTTTATGTTTTTTTATGTTTTTTTCAACCCATCTATATAACACAGTCATTCCAACACCTCAGACGTTTTCCTTTTTTACAAAAGTTTATATTAATTTGACTTATAATTTAGTATAATTAAGTCTTTGTTTATATTAATTTTTTATTTGTTTAGAAATACTATCCAACAATCTATAACTAAGTCCACAAAAAAAGAGTTACTTTAGAAACTATATAAAGTAACTCTACAAATTTTATTTACTATCTTTTACCACTCACCTTTAAATTCTGAAATGTTATCCTTGTTAACTTCAACTTGCTTAATTTGTGTAACAGGTTCTACTTTTTCACCTTTTAAAATCTTAGATGCTTTTTCTACAACTAATGCTCCTTCTTCCACTGCAGACATATATGTTGTTCCATCTATTAATCCATCAGTTATAGCTTTTAATCCATCTTTACTTCCACCCAAACCTATAACTTTAACTTTATCTTTAAGACCAGCATCCTTTAAGGCTTGTCCTGCTCCTGTAGCAGAGTTATCGTCTTGGCATATTATAACATTAAAATCAGTTTTCTTTTGAATTAAGTCTTCTGTTACTTTTAAAGCTTGTTCTTTTTCCCAATTTGAAGTTTGATTATAAATTATTTGTATATTGCTATCTTTTAATTCTTTTTCAAGACCTTTTTTTCTTAATACTTGTGGAGTAGTCCCTGGAACACCTTCTATTAACACAGCTTTTCCACCAGCTTCTCCTAACAAGTTTTTAGCAATTTTACCTGTTAAAGCTCCTGTCTCTTCCTCATTTTGTCCTATATATGTAACTAAACCTTTGAATTCTCCTGTTGGGTTACTTCCTATAGAATTTGTAAATGCTATTATAGGAACCTCTGAATCATTAGCAGCTTTAACTATTCTCTCGCTCACAGCAGAATCAACTCCACACAATGCAATCATATCTACACCTTTAGCCATAAAATCTTCAGCTTGTGACAATTGTTTACTAGCATCCCATTGAGCATCTGCATATTCTACATTTACACCTAATTCTTTAGATTTTGCATCTATACCTTGTTTAGTTGCTACAAAGTAACCCGTTGAACCTGGTAGTAATACTGCTATTTTCTTTTCTCCATTTTTTTCTTTGTCACCACCATTTGAACAACCAACCAAACCAAATATCATAACAAGTGATAGCAACAATGCTAAATGTTTCATTAATTTTTTCATAAAAAAATCCCTCCTTATTTTTTATCTTGAAGCAAGCTTCTTCTTGCTATAAGAATCAAATCCAACTGCTGCTAAAATTATTAATCCTTTAAATATGTATTGGAAATATACATCTATTCCAAGAAGGTTAAAACTGTTGTTTATAACACTCATAAGTAACACACCTATAACAGTTTTAAGTACAGAGCCAGAGCCTCCTGCTACTGACGTACCTCCTATTACTACAGATGCAATTGCATCCATATCATACCCTTCGCCTGCAATTGCAGTTGCAGTCCCAAGTCTTCCAGTTAGTACAATACCAGCTATCCCTGCAAGTATAGCATTAATAATAAATACTTTTATCTTATGAGAGTCTACATTTATACCATTAAGTTTACTTGCTTCTTGATTTCCCCCTACAGAATAAACATATCTACCAAACTTAGTTTTATTAAGTACAATAAATGAAACTAACACTACTATAAAGAAAATTACTACTGGTATTGGTATATTAAACAAGTATCCATTTCCAATGTAATCAAGTATTGGTATATTTTCAGTAATTGGATATCCTCCTGTAAGCATCAATAGTAATCCTCTTACAATAGTGACCATAGC
This sequence comes from Clostridioides sp. GD02367, assembly GCF_045900275.1. Taxonomy (NCBI): domain Bacteria; kingdom Bacillati; phylum Bacillota; class Clostridia; order Peptostreptococcales; family Peptostreptococcaceae; genus Clostridioides; species Clostridioides sp. GD02367. The sequence goes on from NZ_JBJODK010000015.1 coordinate 23,966, forward strand.
CATAGTGGCTATTAACGATGGTACATTTATCTTGGCAACTACTATCCCATTGATTAATCCTATTACTGCACAAATTGCTATACCTAAAAACATAGATACAAGCAAGTTAGTTCCACCAGTTGCAAATTTCATTGTTATAGCACCTGCAAGAGCTGCTACTGCTCCAACTGATATATCAAAGTTGCCAGATATTATAACAAAAGTCATACCTGCTGAAATTATTCCAATTATAGAAGATTGTCGTAAAAGATTAAGTATATTTTGCTTACCTAAAAATGATGGAGTTGCAATGCTTATGGCTATACATAAAGCAAAAAAACCTAGCAATACTCCATAATCTCTTAAATTCAATTTCTCAAAAGTCTTTTTCATCTCAGTCCTCCATTTTAATTTTTTATACATTAAATATACTGTTCATTATGTCTTGAACCTTTATATTTTCATTTTTTAAATCATCTACAATAGAACCTTCTCTAGTTACTAAAATTCTATCACTTACTCTTATTACTTCTTCTAAATCAGAAGATATAAATATTACTCCTATTCCTTTACTTGAAAATTCCTTTATTGTATTAAAAATATCTTCTTTCGCAGCAATATCTATTCCTTTTGTCGGTTCATCATATATTATTAAATCTAAATCTTTGTCTAGCCATTTAGAAACTACTACTTTTTGTTGGTTTCCACCACTAAGTTCCTTTACCTCTTGTTTTACATCACTAATTTTTATTCCTAGTTCTTTAACTCCTTTTTTAGAAAATTCAATTTCTCTATTTCTATCTATAAACAATAGTTTCTTAAATTTATCAATTTGTACTGATGCTGAATTAGTATATATAGCCTGCTCTAAAATTAACCCCAGATTTTTTCTATCTTCAGGAATCAATCCTATTTTATTCTTTATAGCAATTTTAGGAGATGTTATATCTACTTTTTTACCATTAATAAATATATCTCCACTATCTTTATTCTCTATCCCAAATATCAAATTTATTATTTCAGTTCTTCTTGAACCTACAAGACCTGCAAGACCTACAACTTCACCTCTATAAACTTTAAATGAAACATCTTTTATTTTATTAGACCAACTTATATTCTCAACTTCTAGTACTGGGGGTTCTTCATACTTTGCAAATGTATAATCCTTTTTCTCAATAAGTTTGTGATTATCATCACCTGTCATAAGTTGAGTTATTTTTAATTTATTTAAATCTTTTACATCATAAGTTCCAATCATAACTCCATTTTTCATTATACTTGTACTATCACATACCTTAAACACTTCCTCTAATATATGAGAAATATAAACTATAGTTTTACCTTTAGATTTTAATCTGTTTATTATTTTAAACAATCCTTCTTTTTCATTATTAGTAAGTGATGTTGTTGGCTCATCCATTATGATAATTTCAGAATTACATGAAACTGCTTTCATTATCTCAACCATTTGTTGATTTGCTATGCTCAAATTGGACACTACTATATGTGGGTCTATATTAAAATCAAAATCTTCACAAATCTTCATATATTCTTCTAGCATATCTTTCTTATTTAAAAACACAATTCCCTTTAAAGTTTCTCTACCAAGAAAAACGTTTTCTATAACTGTAAGTGTTGGTATTAAACTTAATTCTTGATAAATTATACTAATACCATTTTCTTTAGAATGATGTGGATTTTTAAACATAATTTCTTTACCCTTTAGGATTACTTTACCTTTAGTTTGAGCATGAACTCCTCCTAAAATTTTAATAAGTGTAGATTTTCCTGCACCATTAGCTCCCAAAAGAGCTCTTACTTCTCCCTTTTCTAATTCGAAATCTATACCATTTAAAACATCTACTTTTCCAAAACTTTTAAATATTTGTTGCATTTCCAATATTTTACTCACTATATCACCCCACTAATTCCTAAACCATTTTATAATTTCATCAATATTTTCTTTTGGTGCTGATAACAAGTCCCAAGATAAAACATATCCTTTTACTGCTGTCTTATTTATATTTAAAATATTTTCACTTATACATTTAGGTGTAACAGGAGCTATAATTTCTTTTTTATTAATTTCAATGCCTACATATATATCTTTAGTAAGATTTTTTGTCATAAAATTTATTTCTTCTAGTACAAATTTTATGGGATATACATCCCCTTCATACTCTGTAATCCCTAAAATATCTAAGAATTTTTGTTTTACAATCTCTTTATTTTCCTGTACAGATTCATCAATAAGTTTTTCAAATTCAAATGGTAAACCTGCTGGAGCTTTTGTAATTCTATACATCATCGGTTTTATAAAATCAGCTACCTCTTGTAGCCTTTCTAAATCTTGACCTGTAAAGTAAGAAATAAAGGGAGAAAAAGTATCTATGCCTATTTTCAATCCTTTATCTTTAAAATAACTACTTATATCTACTAATGCATTGTATATACTTTGATTTTTTATTTCGAAAAAATTTTCCCATATTTTATTTTTAAATTTGTATTTTCCATTAATGTATTCTGTTATGCCAAATGGAGTATCTTTATTACTTATCACTTTGTTAGATACATTATTCATTTCTATTATTAATGACTTTTTATCTATATTATTTTTTTCATATATATTTAAACAATCTTTACAAAAACAATTAAAAACACCATTTAACTTATTCGAAAAAGAAGCATACCTTATCTTATCTAGAAAAATTCCATCAAATTCAATTTCACTAAAATAAGTACTATATATTTTCTTTACATTTTCTATATTTTCCTTATTATTTGGACAATAAAATTCAAAGTTCTCATCTTCTTGTAAAGTATATCCCTTAACTTCTTTTCCAGTATAATCAATTAGTAAATTACTTTTTTCAAGCAATCCTATTTCCGAAAAGCATGGTAACCAAAGATATAATTCAACACTATATTTATTTAACAATTTTTTAGTTTTTATATATAACTCTTTATCTACATTCCAACCCATGATAACCTTTTCTATATCAATATATTCCATCAATTCTAATAGCTTACATTTTATATCATTAAATTTTATTTCTTTATTTTTAAATCCACCTGTAAAAATTTGTACTATCACTTTTTTTCTATCCATGTTTGACCCTCCTATCAGCTAATGCCATAGCAAGTCTTATACCTCCATATACAGGCTGATTTTCTTGAAGTATAAAGTTTAATTTTTTATCTATGTTTTCTGCTTTTAAATTATTCATTAACATTTGAGCATATATAGTTCTGTTTAATGTTCCACCAGACAAGACTATATTTATTTCATTTTTATCCTTTTTCATTGAATTATAGATTTTACTTAATATTACTTGAGCTAATTTAGATAATTCAATTGATGACTCTCTTAATATTTCAATAGCTAATTTATCTCCTTGTTCAGCGCAATCAATCACTAATGAAGCTAAATTTGCTATTTCAACATTGTTATTTATTTCAGTAATCATATATGTAAGTTTTTCAAAGCTATCTGCATTAAAGAAATATAAGACACAATTAAATAAATCACTATACTCATGACACTCATCACAATAAAGTAAGACCTTCTTTAATAATTTTCTTCCTATATCATATCCAGAGCCCAAATCACTAAAATTATATCCCCATCCACCAACTCTATATATTTCTCCATCTTCTCTAATTCCTAATACAATCGAACCTGTCCCAGCTACAATTACTAAACCAGGAGTATCAGTTTGTGCATAAAAGGCTAACACTGCATCATTTACTAGATACATTTTTTCTTTATTAAGTCCAATTTTTAATATTTCATCCATTATAATTTTATAATCATTAGGAGAATCACATCCTGATATCCCAAATACAGTGTACTCAATATCATCATAATTAATATGCAAATCTTTTAATATTTTCTCAAACCCATTATTAATATTTTCATATGTTTTTTGTATTCCAACTGACTTGTAATTAGTTGAACCAGTAGTGTACTCTTTAAGTATGTTTCCATCTAAATCACTTACACAAAATTTTGTCTTTGTTCCTCCTCCATCTATTGAAATCAAATATCTCACATTAATATCCTCCTTTTTTATTAGACAAGGAATATTGATAGTCAGTTTCTTTTAAACACATACTAATTACTCCATTTATACTTCCTTCTCTCAGTGACTCTACTTTTATTAATTTAGGGAAATTTTCTTCTCCCACACTCTTACTTACATCTTTCTCTATAAATTCCATATCAGCCTCAGTTAATATACTGCATTGTATAATCATAGCTTGTGGATTTAAGACACATACAAGAGTTCTTACAAAATTTGATATTATTGATAAGACTTCTTTTTTAAAATTATTATCCTTGCTCTCCAAATATCTTTTTCTTAAACTTAAAATATAATCTTCAATATTTAAGTTTTCATAATTATACTTATTAAACTCCATATTTAAATAACTTAATTCTCCAGCAAAATTTGTGGAACCTAAATATAACTCGCCATTTATAACTATCCCTGAACCAATACCATCTTCTAAATACATAAGAGCCATATTTTTATATTCATCTTTATACTGTTTTTGGTAAATTCCAATAGTAGTAATATTTGTATCATTTTCTATAAATACTTTAGTATTGTATTTACTCTTTATTAAAGTCTCTAGGTTTATACCTTCCCAACTTTTTATAGTTGGTATATTCTTAACCACACCATTTTTTACAACTCCTGGAACTCCAATCCCAATAGCTCTTATACTGTTTTCTCTTACCTTTTCTATTAAAGTATCTATAACAAAAAAAGTATCTTGGTTAACGTTTTCATAGGTATCCATTCTTATGTCAAATTCCTCTTGATAAGTTATATCCCCTAATAAATTTGCAACTACTCCTATACAGCTATTTCTATAATAATATAAAGCTATTATGTGTTCCAAATTTGCATTTATTTCAAATAATTGTGCTCTTCTTCCTCCAGTAGACTCACTTAATCCACTTACTTTTACCTCATTTTTTAAGGCTAATTGTTCTACAATTTTATTAACTGTAGCTAAACTCAATTCAGTAATACTTGAAATTTCTGGCTTCGTTATAGGACCTTCATTTTTTATAATGTTTTTTATTAAATCTTCATTTACTTTTTTTATCGTTTGTGGCTTTCCAACTATATTTTTCATAAACAACACCTTACTTTATAAACTTTATTTATTAAGTTTAGTATAATATCTTCAATACAAATTTGTCAATAAATTTTCAATAAAAAAGCCATTTCAATATAATCTAAAATTATTATGAAATGACGTTTCTATTGAAATAGCTGATTTAAAAACAAGTCTTTTAAAATCTATTTTTTAAACCTAACTTCAGCTGCCTTTGCATGAGCATACAGTCCCTCTTCTTTTGCTAACTTTTCTGCAACAGGAGCTAACGCTTTTATAGCCTTTTCATTCAATATCTGCTTTGTACAAGTTTTTATAAATGTACCAACCCAAACACCACCTGTGTATCTTGATGCTTTAAGTGTTGGTAATGTATGATTTGTACCTGAAACATAGTCACCAAATACTTCTGCAGAAAGATTTCCAATAAATAGAGAACCATAGTTAATTAATTTATCACAAATCTCATCATACTTCTCTACTGCAACTTCTAAATGTTCTGGTGCATAAAAATTACTTATTTTAATAGCTTCCTCAATATCATCAACTAAAATTATCTCTCCATTATTCTCCCATGAACTAGATGCTATATCTTTTGTTGGCAAATCTTCTAACATAATTTTTATATTTTTCTCAACTTCATTTGCTATTTCTAAGCTATTTGTCAATAATATACCTCTTGCATTTAAATCATGCTCACATTGTGCTAATAAATCAGCTGCAATATAAACTGGATTTGAAGTTTCATCAGCTATTATAAGAACTTCACTTGGACCAGCTACAAAATCAATTCCCACTTGACCATAACACTGTCTTTTAGCTTCAGTTACAAATTTATTTCCTGGTCCTACAATTATGTCAACTGGATTAATCTTTTCTGTACCATATGTAAATGCTGCTATAGCTTGGACACCTCCAGTTGCATATATTTCATCAGCCCCTGCTATGTCCATAGCTACCAACGTTTTAGGATTTATATCTTCAGTATTTTTCATAGTTGGCGAACATGCTACTATTCTTTTTACACCTGCAACTTTTGCAGGTATTATAAGCATAAGTGCTGTTGAAAATAATGGATATTGCCCACCTGGAACATATGCAAGGCATGATTCTATTGGAATATTAGTTTGACCTAAGATTACACCTGGATAAATTTCTTTTTCAAAAGAATTTTCAAAACTTGATTTTTGAGCTTTAGCAAATTCTCTTATATTTTCAGCAGCAATCTTCAGATTATTTATAAATTCATTATCTACATGTTTATAAGCTTCTTTTATCTCTTCTTTAGTAATTCTAAATTCATATCTTGTATTTTTATCAAACTTATCATTGTATTTTCTAAGTGCAACATCCTTATTTCTTCTTATATCTTCTATTATAGAACTTACTTGCTCTCTTAAAACCTTTTCATCTACCTTTTCTTTTGTGCTTGATGTTTTGATGCTTTTCATTTTTTACCTCCTAGTTTTACAATATTATTCTCATTTAAGATACATCAATAAATAAAAACTCCCACCCTCTATTAAAAGCTAGAGGATAGGAGTCTAATCATATTGTACTCACCTCACTAACTGAGCACTATTTGTCTAATAACTATACTTATATTTCTTCTAATCATTAATTTTTTTCTGAATTTTCTCTTTATTATACATAATATGATATATTTTAACTATTGATTTGTCAATGAAATTCTTTTATTTTCTACCACAGTTACAGTTAGGTTTATGGCATTTATGGCAACAATTGTTGTTTCCACCATTATTTCCATTTCTTCTAGCTTCACATTCCATACCTTTATCAAATAATCTAGCAGCTTCTGCTAAATATTCTATTCCTCTATAATTGAACTCAGAATATTCATCCCAGTATTTTTCTGCTTTTTCCCATAATTTTCTAGCTTCACATTCATATGCTAATGCTTCTTTTTTTCTTTCTGCAGATTCGCAGAATGCTTCTCTAGCTTCTCTTTCTCTTATTTCAGCTTCTCTTCTAAATCTTTCACAGTTTCTAGGTCTATTTTCTTCTTGATTTGAACATCCACAGTTTGAACCTCTTCTTTCTCTATCTTCATCGTATGCTGCTCTTTCATATTCTTCTCCATCATTTTGGAACCATTTAGCTGTAGCTTCTCCTCTTTCATACCAATCTTCTGGATAACCACCATTTGCATATTTTTTATTTTCCATATAACATATCTCTCCTTTTAATTTTAATTTTTTATGAGATGTTTTGTTTTATCTCATAGTATATAGTATTAAAATTATCAAAATATGTTACATATAAACTTATTTTTTCCCTTTTTTAACTTATTTTCAACATTTTATTCATTTTTTCGCAATATCCCTTATCTTTTATTAGACATAAACTGTTATTTATTTCATACTCAGAATCAGCATAAACCATAATAGCAAGCTCATCATCATCATTTAAAACATCATAATTTACTAAGCAATTCTCAACTATATTCAATATTTCATCTTTATTACATTTTTTAAATCTAAGAAGTGCTCCACATTTTTCTCTAACTATCTTATTAACCTGTATTTTATCTTTAGTAAAAGAATCTATACTTGAAACTCTATTATCTATTATATCAATCACATCTGAATAAACTGCACTTCCTGTTGCTAGACTTCCAGCTCCCTTACCTACAAAAGAAACTTCTCCTACTGAATCGCCATTTACTATAACAGCATTAAATTCATTGTCTATTCTAGCGAGTATATTATCTTTTTCTACTAGGACAGGTCTAACAAAAGCACTTACTTTATCATTTTCATACTTACTTTGACCAATTAATTTTATCTTACAATTTAATTTTTTTGCATATTCAATATCTTTTTCATCTATATCTGTAATTCCCTCTAAATATACATCTTTCCAATACACTCTATTATCATAAGCTAGAGTTGATAATATTGATAGTTTTCTAGCAGCATCATATCCTAATACATCTGACTCTGGATTGGCTTCAGCAAAACCTAATTCCTGAGCTTGCTTTAACGCCATATCATAAGATAAATTCTCGTCATACATTTTAGATAATATAAAGTTAGTAGTTCCATTTAAAATAGCATTTATACTATCTATGTTATTTCCTTCTAATGACTCTATTATTGGTTTTAATACTGGTATCCCTCCAGCAACTGAAGCTTCAAATTTTATACTTACCTTATTTTCACTTGCTAATTTTGCAAGCTCATCTCCACATTCAGCTAGCAAATCTTTATTTGCTGTAACAACATGAATTTTATTATTTAAAGCTTTTTTAATATAAGATAATGTTGGTTCTAAACCACCCATAACTTCTACAAGTATATCTATATCTTTTTCAAATATATCATCTATATTATTAGTTATTATATTAGAGTATTTTTTACCTTTATGTTTTTCTAGATTGTTAACTAAAATTCCAACTATTTCTATATTTCTTTTTTCTTTATTATTATCTATTATATCTATAAGTCCACTTCCTACAGTTCCATATCCTAGTACTCCAATTTTCACTTTATTCTCCATTTTATTATCCTCCTAAAATTTATAATTTTCCGATTTTTTTTTATTTTCAATCTTTTATTGCAATAAAAATAGACTCATCCCTAGATAAAGGGACGAGTCTATGCTCGCGGTTCCACCCAATTTGATTTCATCATTTATTGATAAAATCCACTTTATACTTTAACGCAGTTAACGGTTAATCTTACTAAAACCTTTCAAGGTAACTTCAGACCACAGCTCCTAGGTAGTTTTCAATTTTTCAAACTTAGAAAGTCTTTCAGCCTTTGAACTTTCCTCTCTGATAGTCGAACTAAATCTACTCTTCCTATTCATCGCTTTTATATTTTTTATGATTATTATAATTACTATTTATATTTTTAAATAACAAAAAACTCCCATCCTTATAACATAAGGACGAGAGTATTATTCCCGCGGTTCCACCTAACTTAATTTTCATATATTATGAAAACTCACTTTACACTTTAACGCAGTTAACGACTATTCTTACTAAAATCTATTAATATAGATAACTTCAGAAAGTAGCTCCTAGGTAGTTTTCAATCTCTCTAATTTAAAAAGTCTTTCAGCCGATGGACTCTTCTCTCTGGCAATCGAATTAGATTTACTCTTCCTATTCATCGCTTTTTATTTATTATGTTGTAATTTATTTTAAACCCTTCTAAAACAATTGTCAATAGTTTTTTAAAATTTTATCTATTTACACTTAAATTATAAATCCGAAAATTCTATTTCTAATTTTTTACTTAGTTCATCGCTAACTTCTCTTTTATAATTGCATTTTTCAGTATTATTTTCTCTTCTAATTGGCAATGAAACAATAAATTCACTTCCAATCCCAAGTTGACTCTTTAAACATATACTTCCATCATGTAATTCAACTAAAGATTTCACTAATGAAAGGCCAATTCCACTTCCTTTAACCCTATAAGAAAGTTCATTATCAATTTGTTCAAATCTATTAAATATCTTATCTATTTTTTCTTTTGGTATACCTATTCCACTGTCAGATATTTTCATTTTAAACATATCATCTTTCACACATAGAAATATATTTATCTCTCCATTTTCTTTATTATACTTAATTCCATTAGAAAGCAAATTTAATATTATTCTTTCCAATTTTTCTGAATCAAATAACATAGTAAATTCTTCTATTTCTGTATCAAATGTAAGTTGTATGTTATTTTGACTTGCGAAATCAGCTACAGACATACATATATCCTCTATAAATGAAATTATATCGGATTCTTCTGGTTTGAAATCTAAATATCCTGACTGCATTTTTGTAAAGTCTATAAAATTATTAACCAATCTTAATATTCTATTTCCATTCTGTTTTATCATACCTAGATTTCTTTTTAAAGTATCATTTGATTCTATTAAATCTGCTTCTTTTCTTTCTATTAATTGTAATGAAGACGAGATTAAATTTATGGGGGTTCTAAGTTCATGAGACAAATTTGCAAAGAACTCCATTTTGTTTTTATCCATTTCTTCTTCTAATTTTTTTCTTCTGCTTATATCTCTTGCTGTTCCAATTATTCCAATAACACTTCCATAACTATCAAAAAATGGTCTTTTTGTAATCTCAATACACTTATTTTCATTGTTCATACTTATATTTGATTCGAATGTAACCACCTTTTTATTTTCAACTACATCTTTATCACTTTTAAGTATCATATCTATTAAAGATTCTTCTGTTGATATTTTATAACTATTCTTTCCTAATAATTCTTCTTTATTCATACAAGCTAAATTTAAAAAACCTGAATTAAATCCAATGTAATTTCCATACACATCTTTATAAAACATATTCTCTGGAATTGAATGTTCAATCATCTTCATTAAGTTTTTTGAATTATAGTTTTTGTTACTATTTCCACTATATATTATATTATCTATTATTCCTATAGTTCCCAAAAGTTCATCTTCATCATACAAAAAATATTTTTCAACCATGAAGAATGTTTCTTTGTATTCAAATAGATTTTGTAAAAATCTTTTTTTACTCGATACACCTTCTATATAATCATTCCTAAATAATTTTCCGGTGCTTTCTCCCCATACTTCTACATCATTCTTCCCAAATATATCTTTTGTTGTTTTAATATTATTATTTAATATTGGAACTAAATTTTCGCTACAATCTATGTATATGCCTTCTTCATCTTTTATATAGGCTATTTTTTCTTTTTTATTAAAAGAATCGATTACTTGTCTGTAATCAAATACAATCTTGCAAAAATACAAAATTATATGTGATTCTCCTATTATTTGTTTTTTTATGTTTATCCAATTTTTGAGTGTTGGTATATATCTTTTTACACAGTTTACATTATCTGAAAATAACTCATTAAAATATTTCTTGGCTTTAAATACAGGTAATAAATCTAATATATTTTCGTCACAAAGTCCTTCTTCTAATTTTAATATTTTCCCCATACCTTTACTTATATATTCTACTCGATACTCTATATTTTCTTGTTCCTTTATAACTTTACAATATAAAAAAGGAACAGGTATATTTTTTATAAAATTTACATATTTATTATGGGTATCCATATCCTAACCACTACCTCTCAATGTTATTTACAATAGTACTCTTTAAGTAATTATATGACAATTTTCTATTAATTATAACATATTTTATAAGATTTTCTTGTAAATAAATTTAATTTTATGTAATTTATTATTTGTTTATAATTATTTGTGTCGCTTTTTTCTCATCAGTTATTATGTGTGTTATGTATCCAGTCTTCAATGCACCTGTTATTGCACTTACACTAGAATCTGAACATATGGCTATAACCTTTTTTGCTTTTTTTAATTTTTCAAGAGGTATTTGTATAACATAGTCATTATCACTTTTAATTATTTCCCCATACTTATTAAAATAATAAGATAAAAATGAACCTACTGCCTTCTCTTTTGTAAGCTTTTTCCCAAATCTAATTGCAGTAGCTTGGTCTGGTACCTGTGGGTAATTATCTATGGATAAAATTATTGTGTCAATATTATCCCATTTTTTCTCCATACTTTGATAATTTTCAGTTTTCAAATATATATCTCTTTCTTCACTACTAGTTGGGAATGCAGGCGCATATAAAAATACAGGACTAAATCCTGTACTATTTGAAAATACAGATATTAACTCATTAGGATGATATCCTTTGTTTGGTATATTTGCCATCCCAACTAATGGATATACCTCTCCTTTAAAAATACAATTATCATCACTCTTTTGCATTTCTTCCATTATATTACCTATAATATAACCCCACCCTATTCCTACATTACTGACCTTATTTAATTCTTCTTTTATATACTTTATTCCATGACTTAGTATAGTTTGTTGAGTTATATATTCAGTTTTAGCTTCTGGAACTATTAACCCGCCTTTAATACTAAAAATATCTTTTATTTGATTCATCAATAAATCATTACTAGAAAACAATTCTCTAATTTCTATTTTTACTATTCCAATCTCTTTTGCTCTATTTAACATCTTACTTACTAAGGGTCTTGATACACCTAAGATTTTTGCAATTTCTGCTTGAGTTTTATTTTCTTCATAATACATTTTTGATACTTCTACCAATTTCAACATTTCATTATCAATAGTCATATTTTCATCCTTTCAAAGTTGATTATAAATTAAAATTATATCATTAAATAAATTTTGTCAAGTTGTATTAATAATAAAAAAAGTCTAGAAAAATCCTAGACTTTTTAGCTTAAATATCAACATTCTTGCATTAATTCAATTATAAAACCACCATTAATTATAAATGCACATTTCAAGTTATCTCCTACATTAAAAGGTTCTACAATTACTTCATTCTCACTCAAGTATTTATCCATATTTTTTACTTTATATGCAACATGAGGATTCTTTTGCATTATTTCTGGAAGTGGACTTCCTTCAACAAATCTCAAGTATTCATATTTAAACTCTGTATATTTTGGGTCTGTTATATAAACCTTTAATTCTTCATTAAATTCCTCATGTTCTTGTGGTTTGTCTGTTATAACACCTATATGTACAAATTCCATAAATTTACCTCCAATATATTGAAATTTATGTATTATATTGATATTTATATACTTAACTTAGTATATATTACTTATACTCCTTCTTTAATTCTTCAAATAACTTATATGCTTGTTCTGGTGTATTGTTCTCGTGAACAATAGCTTTTATTGCTTTTATCATTGCTTTTGGACTTTCTGATTGGAATACATTTCTTCCCATATCAACACCTGCTGCACCTTCGTTTATAGCTCTATAAGCCATCTCTAATGCTTCTTTTTCTGGGACTTTTTTTCCTCCTGCTATAACTATAGGTACTGGACAAGCAGCTGTTATTTTCTCAAAATCTTCACAATAATAACTCTTTACTATACTTGCTCCAAACTCAGCTAGCATTCTAGTAGCTAATAAGAAATATTTTGCTGTTCTTTCCATTTCTTTACCTACTGCAACAACACCCAAAACAGGTATAGAATATCTATTTCCCATATCTATTGTTTTAACTAAATTTTCTATAGCTTTACATTCGCCTTCAGCACCCATAAATGTCTGTATAGCTAGACAAGATGCATTCATTCTTATAGCATCTTCTATATCAACTCCAATTACTTCCCTACTCATATCTTCTCTAAGAACTGAACTTCCTGCTGAACATCTAAGTGCTATAGCCTTATCCTGAATTGGACTTATACATGTTCTCAAAGCTCCTCTTGTAGCCATAAGACAGTCTGCATCTTCTATAAGGTCAGGTATTGAAAGGTCTAATCTCTCTAACCCTTGAGTAGGACCCATGATATACCCATGGTCAAAGGCTAACATAAGTGATTTTCCTGTTTTAGGATTGAATATTTTTGACAATCTATTTTTCATTCCCCAATCCACATTATCCATTCCTTTTAAATAAAAGCTTTGTTCTGGAGGTTTTATACCTACTCCGTAATCTTTTGGTAGTATTATTCCATCTTTATCTGCCATTTTTTATCTCCCTTTAATTCAATCTAATTTTTTTTAAAGTAAGGTGTATTACATGGTGAATTGAAATATCTTAACAATTCCTCATTCATTCTAGCTATAAATAGTTGGAATCCAGCTGTTTCTTGAGTAGTTAAAAGCTCTCCAACATGATTTGAAAGTACTTCTATATTTTTTTCTTGCAATATTTTATGACATTTTCTATACACTATTAGCATTTCCATCAAAGTAGTAGCTCCTGAGCCATTAACTATTAACATTACTTTTTCCCCATCTTTAATGTCTAAATCTTTAATCAAAGCTTGTGTCATTATTTCAGCAGTTTCATCAGCAGACTTCATTTCCATACGTCCACCTCCACCTTCTCCATGTTGCCCCATTCCTATTTCCATCTCATTTTCTCCAAGCTCAGAAATAACCATTCCTGTAGAAGGATGAGTAGCTCCCTTACATGCAACAGCTATAGTCGCCATATTATCAGCAAATTTTTGTGCTATTTCTGCAACTTCATCTAAAGATTTTCCTTCTTTAGCAGCTCCTGCAGCTATTTTATATAAAGGTATACAACCAACCAAACCTCTTCTATCATCACTATTTTCTCTTGGTGCATTTGCTATATCTTCTTGAGTAACAACTTTTTTAACATTAAGTCCTTCTTTTTTAACTTGTTTCATAACAAGATTTCCTGTCAACATATCTCCTGCATGATTAAGGACTACAAACAGTACACCTTTGCCTCTGTCAGCCATTTTTATAGCTTCTAAACAAGAATTTGGACCTGGGGCTGCAAATACATCTCCAACTACAGCTATATCGACCATTCCATCACCAACAAATCCACTCAATGCTGGTTCATGACCTGCTCCACCTAGAGTGACTATTGTTACTCTTTCTGCTTCTTCTAATTTTTTATTTATTACTAAATTGGAATCTGTAACTCTCAGTAGGTCTGAATTTGCAAGTTCTAAACCTTCTAAAACTTCTCTAGTTAAATCTTCTGACTGGTTAATAAATTTTTTCATTGGCATGATAAATTCCCCCTATTAAACTTGTTATATTTATTATTTAATTTGTTAATCTAATTTATAATGCGTTATATAAACCTTTAAACATCAGTGATATAGAAACAGCACCTGGGTCCATATGTCCTAGACTTCTTTCTCCTATACTTTTTGCTCGTCCAAATTTTGCTATGTAAGTTTTAGTATTCTCAGCACCTTCTACTGCTTTTTCATAAGCTAATCTAAAGATATCTACTATGTCATTACTCTGTACATTATAAATAGCATCTATGGCTGGATATAATGCATCTACCAAAGTTTTTTGACCTATTTTAGCAGTAGAAATAAGAGATAAATTTTCTCTTGCTTCATTAAACATACCTTTTATTTCTTCTATTTCAAGTTCATCTTTATCATCTATTCCTTCAGCCATTCCCTCAAATATAGTCCCCCATAAAGGTCCTGCTGAACCACCATTTACATTCATACATAAAGTACTTAAATCTTCATTGATTGATTTTATGCTATCATTTTTATTTTCTTCTAATGCTCTTTTTTTCATACAATCTGCTATTCTATCTATAGTAACCCCATGGTCACCATCTCCAACTACACTATCTAATTCACATAAATATATCTTATTTTCTTTTAATATTTCCGCCGCACTTATCAACATTTTTTTCCATGTAGTAGTTGATAACATTGAACCATCTCCTTATTAATATCTTGATTCAATATTATCATATGTAATAACAAATGTAAATTATTTTTAGAAAACGTTTTTACAAAATTTACATTTGTTATATTAAATAATGTTTCTTTTTTTAAAGTTTACTTTAAACTTTCATTTCTTATCTTTCTAAAATACAGTCTTGAATTTACTTCATAGCCTATAACAATAGACCAACTGCTAAAATACATCCATGTCATAAGTACAATTATTTCAGCTATACTTCCATAGATTACTTCATAGTTAGCATAATAATTTGTATAATAAGAGTACAAAAATGACACTAAGAACCAAGAAAATGTAGCAAAAATAGCACCTGGTGCAGATTCTTTAAGAGTCAACTTTTTATTTGGTGTATATTTATACAAAGCTGTAAATATAACTATTATTGTTAAAATACCTACAGAGTATCTTAAAATATCCCATATCCTTATAAATATCTTATCTAATCCTATAAAATTAAAAATAAAATAACCTATTTTCTCTCCATAAACCAGAAATATCATAGATAAAAAAATTAACACTAAAAGCATAATTGTAAATAAAAATGATATAGATAGGATTTTAAAAAAAGACCTAGTTTCTTTAACTTTATACGCTCTATTCATCCCTTTAATAAGAGCTTTTACTGCTCTTGAAAATGTCCACATAGTAAGTCCAAAACTAACAGCTAAAAAATTTAAACTTCTATTATCTATTGCAGAAACTATAATTGAAGATAATACATCAAAAGCACTTTCTGGCATCATATTTCTAAAAAGTTCTATATATTTATTTAAATGAAGAACTGGTATATATGCTATAGAACTTATAGTAAATATTAAAAAAGGAAATATAGACAGCATCAAGAAAAAAGATACTTCTGCTGACTTTGAACTTAATTCACTGTAATTAGATTTTGCAACTATATATTCAATCAATTTTTTATCTATCCCAAACATAAATATCCCCTTTTCTCTCAAATTAATTTCATTATACAATATTAATTATACTCAGATTCATACCATAATATAATTATTTAAGTAAAAATAACATAAATAAAAGCTGAAAATAACAATTCTACTAACATTTCTATATTCTAATCAATGAAAGTAAATTATAATTTTCAGCTAAATAAATATTATCATAAAACTATCTTATAAGATAGTTAAACATCTTTTATTTTAATTTTTCAACCATAATATCTATATATTCTTTTAGACCACTTAGTTTTTCATCTGCTTCAACCTCACTAGCTCCTTTTACAGCTATGTAGAATTTAAGTTTTGGCTCTGTTCCAGATGGTCGTATTGCTACCCAAGATTCATCTTCCAAGAAGTATTTTAAAACGTCAGACTTAGGAAGATTATCTATACCTTTTTTATAATCTTTTTTATCCACTACTTTGATATCATTTATATAATCAATTTGATTTTCTCTAAAGTAAGATATTATTTCTTTTATCTTTTCTACTCCTTCTATACCCTTTAAAGTCAAAGATATAGTCTGCTCTTTAAAAAATCCATATTTCTTATAAAGTTCTATTAGACCCTCATATAAACTCATACCTTTTGAATAGTAAAATGCTGCCATTTCAGATATTAATAATGAAGAAACTACTCCATCTTTATCTCTCGCATGAGTACCAACTAAATAACCATAACTTTCTTCATATCCAAATACATAATTTCTGTCTTTATTTTGTTCAAATAGTTTTATTTTCTCACCAATAAACTTAAAACCTGTAAGAACATTTAACACATCAACATTATTGGCTTTGGCTATATCTGCTCCAAACTCTGATGTAACTATAGTTTTTATCATTGTAGAATTTTCTTTTAATTTATTATTTTCTTTTAAACCTTCTATTATATAATGTGTCAACATACCACCGATTTGATTACCTGTAAGTAGAGCATACTCTCCTGTGGTAGTTTTTACAGCTACACCCACTCTATCGCAGTCTGGGTCAGTTGCTATTACAAGGTCTGCTCCTTTTTCTTTTGCAAGTAATATTCCTCTATTTAAAGCTTTTTTCTCTTCTGGATTTGGATAATCAAGACCTGCAAAATTTGGGTCTGGATTTTCTTCTTCTGGAACTACAATTATATTTTCAAATCCAACTTCTTTTAATGCTCTTCTTATTGGTATATTACCTGTTCCACAAAGAGGTGTATAAACTATTTTAAAAGTTTTACCTACATTTTTAACTAGGTCTGTTCTTATAATTTGACTCTTTACTGCTTCTATAAATTCAGTATCCTGTGATTCATCCAATAAAATAACTAAATGTTTATTATCTTCACTTAAAGTTGGTATTATACTGTAATCATGTATACTATTTACTTTCTCAGTTATTGCATTTGCTATATCTGGCATAACTTGTGCCCCATCTTCCCAGTATACCTTATATCCATTATATTCAGGAGGATTATGACTGGCTGTTATAACTATACCCGCTATTGCATTTAGATTTCTAACTGCAAAAGATAATTCTGGAGTGGTTCTTAAACTATCAAATATATATGCTTTTATACCACATGCTGCCAAAGTATTTGCAGACTCTATACAGAATTCTCTAGACTTGTGTCTATTATCATGAGCTATCACTACTCCTCTATTTTTTTCTTCAGCTGTCGTATTTTCTAATATATAGTTAGCCAATCCAAAAGTAGCTCTTCTAACTGTATATTTGTTTATTCTATTTGTACCTGCTTCGATTATACCCCTAAGACCAGCAGTACCAAATTCTAAGTCCTTATAAAATCTATCTTCTATTTCTTTTTCATTACCTTTTATCTTATCTAATTCTATCTTTGTATCTTCATCAAAATATGAACTTTTTACCCACTCTTCATAAGTTTTCCTATAATCCATAATAAAATCCTCCCTATCTTATGTATTTATTATAATTGTATAAACAAATATCTTTTATATAATTATACTTCTTCTGTATATTTATTAACTGAGCTAATAAATATATCTGCCATTATTCTATGACCTTCTTTTGTTGGATGTAATCCATCAAAATACAAGTTTTTATATCCTTTTTGTTCCATGCACTTATTATATCTCGAATAAAAATCTACAAACTCAGTATTAAATGTTACACTAAACTTTTTTACCCAACAATTATATAATTCTAACTTTTTGGATACTAGATTAAAATCAGTAAAACGACTCCAATCTTCTCTAACATTTGGAATATCTGGTTTCAATGGTATACCTATTATAGGTATGATATTTTTTGAATATGCTTGATGCACCATAGCCATTATATTAGAATTAATAACTTCATTTCCTGCTCCAACAATCAAATCATTGGTACCACCCATTATAAAAACTATATCAGGAGAATTTTTTACAACATCTTCATTAAATCTAACTAACATACCACTTGTTGTATCACCATTTATACCCTTATTTATTATTTCTAATCGAGTCTCTTTATTCACAATGTTTGTCCATGAATTACTTCGTGATACTCCAAACCCATATGTTAAACTGTCTCCTAAGCAGACTATTTTCATCTTATCCCCCCTTAGATATATTTTTATGTTTCAAGAATAATCTAACAGTTTAGTTAATTCATATTTTATACTTTTTTATCTTTCAAGTAAAGTTATTATAGTTACTAATTTAATGTAGATATATATCTATACTCTTTCTTCCCCAATTTGATGCACTTCCTTCACTATTCATAAAAATATCTATTCTGTTACCTTTAATTGCACCTCCACAATCTTCTGCTACAAAAGTCATACCCAATTTAGGTATATATACTTTTGTTCCATATGGTATTATACTAGGGTCGACTGCAATAACACCCCATCTTGGAGTCGTTCCAGTCGATGTTATTGTATCTCCTGCATATGCAGTAGCAACCACTTTCATATGTTTTCCACCTCTTATATTTGCTCCTCTTGATGCAATCAATACTTTTTCTTTAGTTCCATATTTTATAATTTTTGTAGTTGGCTCCTTAGATATTAATTCTTTTGATAAGATTTTTTTGACTAACTTTCCATCATGGTAAGTTAATTTATAGACTAGTTTTTTTTCTCCTTCTTTTCCTTCTTGATAGACCTTAGATTTTCCTTTTAATAAATTACTATCATTCACATGCTTTGTCTCAAATGGAATCTTTTCAATTTCTTCTTTTTGATTATTAGTTACTTTTACAACTTTTATTTGCATATCATCTTTTAATTCTGTATCTAAACTTGGATTAATTTTATCTTCAGAATTACACTTAATACCCTGTTCATCCAAGAGTTCTTCAACTGTTTTTTTAAATGAAGAGACTTTTTGCTCTTGACCTTTAACTATTAAACTTATATCTTCTTTATTTAATATAGAATAAATACTTACCAAACTCAGCAAAATTGATACACTCAATAAAGATGATATTATTATCCTCTTTTCTCTTTTCTCCATAATAATCTCCTTCCCTATTCAAACTTCAAATTAGTATTATTCATTACAGATTTAATCTTATATTATATATGTATATTATAGCTTTCAAAATTTATGTAACTTTTTTGTAACTTCTAAAATCATTAAAATCATTTTTAGACAGTTTAAAAGCCATCACACATACTATTTTTAAATAATCAGTGATTAATATAATAATTTGAAATAATATCATAAACAATTTATCTTTCATCCTAAAAAAGATGGACATAGAGGAAACAAAACGGAAAGATGATACACAGATTAAAACACATTGTATACCAATATTGACTATGATAAAATGAATTCATATGCAGATTAGAAATTTTTATGATTGGGAGGAACAAAATGAAATTTGAACGTTTAAGAACCAGTAAAGATAGATTATACTATAAAGCTATGGAATTATATAAAACTAGTTTCCCATTTCATGAGCAGAGAAAGTCTTCTTTGCAATCAGAAATTATGGGAAATGAAGAATATCAATTCAATTTAATTTATGATAAAGACAAGTTTGTTGGCATAATTTTGTGTTGGGAAACAGAAAGCTTTATTTATGTAGAGCATTTTTGTATTTTTCCAGAAATGCGTAATAATATGTATGGGCAAAGAACATTGGAACTTCTAAATAAAAGAGGAAAAACTGTTATTCTAGAAATTGACCCTCCTATTGATGATATTTCAATCAAACGTAAGGCTTTCTATGAGAGAGTAAAATATAAGGCAAATGATTATGAACATATTCATCCACCATACCAAGATAAATTTAGTGGTCATAATCTAGTTGTAATGTCTTATCCAGAAATTCTATCTAAAATAGAATATGATAAGTTTAATCAATACTTAGGGAACCATGTAATGAATTTCTAGATACAGTCCCTCTCTATTGAACTTTGCAAAATATCATAATAATTATATAAAGCAGTTGATTCACTATAATTAGCTGCTTTTTTAATATTAATTAATGTTATAAAATAAAAGATTCCTTTTTCTTGAACAAAAGAATTATTCCATAAATTGGACTATACTATGAAATTCTTTTCTATTTTCGCACAATAAAGGAGATAATTCAAATTTTTATGTTGAAACATCTCCCTTTAACTTAAGTAATCTTTAAGTCTTATATTAAATTTTTATTTATTATTTATCTTTTAACAATTTCTCTAATTCCAAAAGATTTTCAATTACAGACTCAAAAATTGGCTCGTCTCTAAGTTCATTATAACTATCATCACTAAACACAATTAACAGATTCGTATATACATTAAAAGTATAGGAATTTTTAGATTTTACTTTATCAAAAAATCTCATTTGGCTAACATCCAAATTTTCATGTATGGGATATTTCTCTAATATTTCTTTTAAACTATATAAAGCTTCTTTAGCCTCTTCTTTCATATTAAAAAATAAAAACGTTAAAGATAATTCCATATAATCCATATATATATTAAAAAATGCACCTTTATCTTCACTAAGTATTTTTTTTATTTCTAAAGAAAAGTTTGCATAC
Organism: Clostridioides sp. GD02367; assembly: GCF_045900275.1. Classification (NCBI taxonomy): domain Bacteria; kingdom Bacillati; phylum Bacillota; class Clostridia; order Peptostreptococcales; family Peptostreptococcaceae; genus Clostridioides; species Clostridioides sp. GD02367. The sequence goes on from NZ_JBJODK010000015.1 coordinate 45,271, forward strand.
CCTAGTAACTTATCTTTTATATATTCCATTTCTTTCTCTATTACTTTTTTATTAGAATCTCCATCCTCCAATTTTTGCTTTAATTCCTTATATTGATATTTGTATATATTAATTATTCCTTTACAATCCATACTTACATTGAATACATTAGTGAACAATTTATTTTGAAGCAATATTTCTGCTTCTTCCAACCTATTTTGATTTAAATATATCATAGCTAAATTGACACTTGTATCTCCTATTGGTTCATGTATCATACTTAAGTACAACTCTGCCTTTTTATAATCTTCCAACATATAATATGCATTTGATAATATAATGAGTGCTGTTTCTTTAATTTGAATATCATCTGTATTTCTTACTATATCTTCAAGAATATTTGTTGTTTCTTTTACTTTGTTGTTCAACTCATTCTTACCAAATTTATATGAATACATCTGGTACAGTGAGCATATCTTTAATTTTAATAAATAACATTTAGGATACTTATCTATGTACATATTAGAAAGTTTTTTCACAGATTCTAAGTCTTCTTTACATTCTTCTTTTGGTTCTTCTGTTGATAAATCAATTTCAATCCCAGCAAAAATTGCTTCTAATTCTTGATAAATTTTCATTACTTCTTCTTCACTTAAATCAATCTTATAATTCATAAGCTTATCAATAGATACATTAAAAAAATCTGCTAATAGTGGTAATAATTCTATATCAGGATAAGAATTTCCACTTTCCCATTTTGATACTGCTGGTGTTGAAACCCCTATAAATTTTGCCAATTGCTCTTGAGTCAGATTTCTTTCTTTCCTAAGAGTTTGTATGACTTTACCTATTTTAATTTGCATATATACCTCCCTAGTACATCTGTTGTAATTTAAGTATATAAAAAAAGTATTTACTAGTAAATCGAGGCAAAGTTAATAAAATGTTCATAATTTAACCATTGGTTATATTTTAGTCTAAAATTTTCTTTCATTGACTTAAAGTAGATTCCACATCTAATGATAATAATACATGCTATTAATAATCTATTTGTAATCACACTTATTTATACTATAAGTGACATTATCATAAAGAGCACATTTAATATAAATAAATCATTTATAGAGCTAATACTATAAGACTAATATTACATTATATACATTTCTTTATTACAATCTGTCTATTTTATTATTTAGCCAACAGATTATGTCCTCAAATACTTCTTCCTTATTTATCTCATTTAATAATTCATGTCTTCCATCTTTGTAAAGCTTACAAGATACATCTTTTACCCCTAAATTTATATATCTGTCCCTCAGTCTTAATACTCCCTTTCCATTTTTTCCTATAGGGTCTTTATCACCAGATATTATATAAATAGGAATATCAAGAGGTATTTTTTTTAGATTTTGCTTATCCTCAATTTCTTTTAATCCTTGAATCAAATCATAAAAAAAACCACAACTACACACTACTCCACAAAATGGGTCATTTATATATTTCTCAACTTGTTCTCTATCTCTACTCAGCCAATCAAATTTAGAGTTTTTATTTCTTTTTATGATTTCTCCACCAAATATCAAATCATTTATTTTATTACTTCTTGAATTTCTTCCATGTTTTTTAATTTCATGATTAATTATCATATGGGCAAAATTTAAGATAATCCCTTGTTTTCCATTTGAACCGCATAGTATAAGACCAGACAAATTATCATGGTAATCCATTATGTATCTTTGACTTGCAAACGAACCCATACTATGTCCAAATAAATAAATTGGTAAATTCCCATTTTCCTTTTTTATAATATTTGTTAAAGTGTGCATATCTTCTACAAGACATCTAAATCCTTCTTTTTCAGCTAAATGACCAACATTTTCTATTGTCTTAGCAGTCTTTCCATGACCTCTATGGTCGTTAATATATACTATATAGCCATTTTTAGTAAGTCCTTTAGCAAAAGGCTCATACCTTTGTGCTGTTTCAGCCATTCCATGTGAAATTTGGATAACAGCTTTTGGATTGTTTATATTTTTATCTTCCCATTTGTATGTATATATATCTAAATCTTCCTCTCCTTTGAAAGTAAAGTTTGTACACTTCATAATTATCCCTCCAGATTGATTTTATTCAGTATATTAACTTATATATTATATTACAAGTATTTTCAAGTCAAAATCTTTCTATATACTTTATGATTTACTAACCATTGATACAAATGACTATACAAAGTTATATAATAATTTAACAACTTAAATCTTAATATAAAAAATAATACCTAGATATACTTGGACATCATATTGACATTAGAATCAATTCATGATATTCTGTTTTCGTTAAAATACAATCCAAAGATAAAGGAGATATTTCATGGATTATTCAAATGAATTAAAAGAACTCTTTCTAATGAATCAAACTTATGCTACTCTCTTTACCCTTACAAACAAAATACAAATAGAAGGAGATAAATATTTTGGTATACTTACTTCAAGACAGTATATGACTATTTTATCTATTCTCCATTTACCAGAAGAAGAAACAACATTAAATAATATCGCAAGAAAAATGGGTACAAGTAAACAAAACATAAACAGACTAGTTTCTAATCTTGAAAAAAGTGGATATGTTAAAGTAGTTCCAAGTCCTCATGATAAAAGAGCTATTAATGTTAAAATTACAGACTTAGGAAGAGAAGTTATGATAACATGTAGTAAAATTGGAATAAATTTTATGGCTGATGTGTTTCATGAATTTAGTAAAGATGAACTGGAAACTTTATGGAGTTTACTAAAAAAAATGTACCGTTTTAATGGTGAAGAACAAGATGGATTTGAAGAAGATGCTAATTTTATGGAAGATGAAGAACTAGATAAAATCAAAGCTGAACTACTTGAAGAGTTTTCAAGAAGAAGAAATGAGATAAACAAAACTTACTAATATTATAATATTTATAAAGGTATATAAATTTAAAATTAATTTTTAAAAAATAAAAATTTTAATTTCTCAATACTACTAACAAAATGATTAAAGTGATATTTGTTAGTTATAAGAAAAGAACTCTATATTAAGTATAAATATAGAGTTCTTTTCTTGTAGTTATTGTACTCTTAAAAGCATATCATTTAGTTTTTGTAAATCATTAAATGGTTGGCTACAGCTATTGTTTTGACACACATAATAAGTAGTCTTATTATTCTTTAATTTATAATCCTTTAAAAAATCTATCTTGGCATTTTCTTCATTGTATTTCTTTACTAAAAAAGTTGCATTTGGTATAAAATTTTTACTTATTAATTCTTTAAATCCAATCAAATCAGAGTCTTCTTTTAAAATACATATAATTTCTTTGGTAGGATAAAGTTCATACATCAATGAAAGCATATAGAAACTATACCCAGTTGGAGAATTTTTTACATTATCTACATATAGTTTTAATTGTTTATATGATAGTTCTTCAAGTTTATTATCACCAGTAGTCTTTGCAAGTCTTATAAGATTGTATAATTGAACAGAATTTCCTGATGGAATAGCACCATCATACAAATCTTTTGGTCTTGCTATTAAATTTTCACTATCCTTACCATATATATAGAATCCACTTTTTTCATAATCCCAGAAAAGATCAATACAGCTTTCATTTAAATTCAACGCCTTTTCTAAATATCTCATGTCAAATGTTGAATCATAAAGCTCTATATATGCCCATATTAAAAAAGCATAATCATCTAAATAAGCTAAATAAGCAGAACTTCCTTCTCTATATCTAGCTAACAATCTACCTGACTCATTTACAAGATTGTCATTTATAAAATCAAGGCATTTATTTGAATACTCTAAGTACACATCATTTTTTAGTGTATTATAAGCCTTTGCCAAAGCTACTATCATCAATGCATTCCATGAAGTAAGTATCTTATCATCTTTATGCAAAGATGTTCTTTCTTTTCTATATTCAAATACCTTTTTACTAAGATTAGCTATTTTTTCATTATATCTATCATATTCTTTGTTTTTTATAAGATTTGGGATATTTTTACCCTCAAAATTTCCACCATTAGTTATATCAAAATAATCATTAAAAAACTTTCCATCTTCTTCACCCAGTACATCAATTATTTCAAGAGGATTAAATGTATAAAATTTTCCTTCTTCACCTTCACTATCAGCATCCTGTGCTGAATAAAAACCCCCTTCTTTATCTTGCATCTCTTTAATTACATAATCTATAGTCTTTATAGCAATTTCTTTATATAATTCTCTTTTTGTTATTTTATATGCATCTAAATACGCTATTGTAAGCATGGCATTGTCATATAACATTTTCTCAAAATGAGGTGCTAACCATTTTTTATCAGTTGAATATCTTGAAAAACCAAATCCAATATGGTCAAACAAACCTCCTCTATACATTCCATCTAAAGTTTTTTCCACCATTTTTAATACATCTTCATCTTTTTCTATACTATAGTATTTCATCAAAAACATAAGGTTTTGAGGACTTGGAAATTTAGGTGCATTTCCAAAACCACCATACTTTTCATCATAGATAGCCTTAAATATCCTAACAGATGACTTTAACATCTCTTTTGATAACTCGCCATCTGTATTTTTCACTCCAAAATCATCTTTAAGAGCTTCTATTATTTCATCTCCAGATTTTATAAGTATATCTTTGTTTGTATTCCATTTATCAGATACACTTTCTAATAAATCTATAACACCAGGTCTATTATATCTTGAATACTTTGGGAAATATGTTCCTGCAAAAAAAGGTTTCTTATCTGGTGTCATTATTATAGTCATTGGCCATCCGCCACTGCCTGTCATAGCTTGACAAACTGTCATATATACACTATCTATATCAGGTCTTTCTTCTTTATCTACTTTTATTGCTATAAAGTTTTTGTTCATTATTTCAGCAACTTCTTTATCTTCAAAAGATTCTTTTTCCATAACATGACACCAATGACATGTTGAATACCCTACACTTAAAAATATTGGTTTATCTTCTTCTTTTGCTTTTCTAAAAGCTTCATCATTCCAACTATACCAATTTATAGGATTGTACGCATGCTGTAAAAGATATGGAGATTTTTCATTTATTAGATTATTAGGTTTTTTATTATTTTCCACAATACCACCTCATTATTGTTTTATTATATGTTTTGCAATAAAAAAATAGATATACACTTATATTAAGTGTATACCCATCTTAACTACATATATTTAGATTTTTATCTACTTAATTCTTCTAGGCAAATAATTTTTTATATATTTACTAAAACAAAACAACATGAAAAATATCAAATTATTTTTTTAAAGGTTTTTCAAAAGAAGGAGGATTAATATCTATTTTAGTATCATGATTTGGTCCTGGAGTTGATAAGTCAAAATATAACTTTGAATCTTCTGTAACCCCAAAATCTCTGTTTGAACCTGTATCTTTGACTTTATTTAAAGCATCTCTAAATAAAGCATTATGTGCTTCTTCTCTGTTAAGTAAAAAATCTATTGTTTCTTTTACATGTTTATCATCAATCTGTCTATATAAGTGTTCATAAACTACCTTGGCTCTTTGTTCTGAAGCTATATTTGAAAGTAAATCAGCTACTAAATCACCTGTAACTGTAACATAATCAGCAGTCCATGGAGCTCCTGATGAGTTTATTAATACTGGTGATAATCCAGTTAATACATGAGTCTCTATTTCACCTGTATCAACTGCATTATAATCAACATCATGACCATTTAATAAATTTATAGTTTGAGCAACCATTTCCATATGACTAAGCTCTTCTGCTGCTATATCAAGAAATAAATCTTTTATTTGAGGGTCTTTTATTCTAAAACTTTGAGCCAAATATTGCATTGCTGCCTTTAATTCTCCATTTCCTCCTCCTAATTGTTCTTGCATCAAAACAGCATATTGAGGATTTGGTCTTTCTACTTTTACTTCTTTTAATAACGCTTTATCATGTTTAAACATATGAATACCTCCGTAAATTATTATTCAAATTTATTATTTGCTTAAAATACAATCTTATTCTAAGTTCTATAATTAAGATTTAATAAATACTTAGTTATACATTGAGTAATTTATTTACAAAGACAAAAAATCTACACCTAAATAAAAAACTGAACATCAATAAAGTTTCAATAAAAAACTTTATCAATATTCAGTATAAATCTTAGTTACATATTAAATTTTCTAATGCATCATTAGGAGCTACAATAGGATAAACATCATAATCCTTATCTATATCACATTGCAAAAACACAGGTTTATTAAAATCTATCATATCTAAAACTTTCTCTAACCCTTCCATATCAGATACCTTATATCCATCAATATTATAGGCATTTACAAGCTTAACATAGTCTACATTTTCATCAATATCAGTTTGAGAGTATCTTTGATTAGAAAATAATTTCTGCCATTGTCTTACCATCCCTAGTGTTCTATTATTAAGCAATAAAATAAGTATAGGTACATTATAGTTTGAAACTGTAGCTAGTTCATTACAATTCATTCTAAAACTTCCATCACCAGTAACCAAAACTACATTTTTATCTACATTACCAACTTTAGTTCCTATAGCTGCACCTAAACCAAAGCCCATTGTTCCTAGTCCTGCTGATGTTATAAAGCTTTTATTACCTTTAAAATCCCAGTATTTAGCAGCCCACATTTGATGCTGACCAACATCAGTTACCACTACAGTAGGATTATCTAATTTTTCATACTTCTCATTTATTTTTCTAAGTATATTTTGTGGATGAAATTCACCTTCTTGTACACCCTCACTCTTTCTAAAAGTCTTTATTTCTTCTTTCCAGTGACTATTATTCTTACTATCCACTTTCTCTAGTAGTAAGCTAAGAATAAATTTCACATCTCCAACTAGAGATACATTTGATTTTATGTTTTTACTTATTTCAGATGGGTCTATGTCTATGTGTATTACTTTTGCATTTTTAGCAAATTCAGAACTTTTACTTATTACTCTATCACTAAATCTTGCACCTATAGCTATAACCAAATCTGAATTAGAAAGAGCTAAATTACTTTCTCTACTTCCATGCATTCCAACCATACCAAGAGATAACTCATTTTTTCTATCTATATTACCAAGTCCCATAAGTGTATTTAATACAGGTGTATCTATTTTGGATGCAAATCTTTCAAGAATTTCCTCACTATCTGAAGACTTAACACCTCCACCAGCATATATTATAGGTCTTTTAGAATCTTTTATTATATCTATTGCATCACTTAAAAGTTTAATATTTATTTCATCCTCTAAATCAAAATCATTCTTATAATCCATATAATCATCTATTTGGCATGAATCATAATCCTCATCGTTAAAATCCATTTCTGCCAAAAATAAATCCTTTGGTACATCTACAAGTACAGGCCCTTTTCTTCCTGAATTTGCAACCTTAAAAGCTTCCTTTATTGTAGGAATCAATTCTTTGGTACTTCTAACTAGATAATTATGTTTTGTCATAGACAAGGTCGCTCCTGTTATATCAATTTCTTGAAAAGAATCTTTACCTAATAAACTTGTTGGTACTTGCCCTGAAATCACAACCATAGGAGACGAATCCATAAAAGCTGTTGCTATTCCAGTTATAGCATTTGTTGCCCCTGGACCAGATGTTGTAAAGCAAACCCCCACTGTGTTAGTACTTCTTGCATACCCATCTGATGCATGAACTAAACCTTGTTCATGAGATGTCCTTATATGTTTGAAATCATCTTGATAATCATATAGAGCATCATAAAGAGGTATCACTGCTCCACCAGGATATCCAAATACTGTGTCAACTCCCTCTTTCTTCAAGCATTCTAAAATTACTTTTGCTCCATTCATACGCACTACCATGCACCACTCTTTCCCTCAAACTAATCCATTTAATATATTTATTTTAAGAATGACATCATACTTCTTAGATTTCTTCCAACTTCTGCTATTTCTGTAGCATATTCTGCTTCTCTAGTTTTAAGGAAGTTTTCACGACCTTCTTCATTCTCTTTAATCCATGCCTTCGCAAATTTTCCATTTTGTATATCTTCTAAAACTTCTTGCATACCTTGCTTTGCTACATCAGTTATTACTCTTTTACCAGATACATAATCTCCATATTCTGCTGTATCACTTATGCTATATCTCATTCTTTCAAATCCACCTTCATATATAAGGTCAACTATTAGTTTCATTTCATGTAGACATTCAAAATATGCTACTTCTTTTTGATATCCTGCATCTACAAGTGTTTTATATCCTAATTTTATAAGTTCACTTATTCCACCACAAAGTACTGACTGTTCTCCAAATAAATCTGTTTCTGTTTCTTCTTTAAAAGTAGTTTCTAAAACTCCTGCTCTTGTTGCTCCAATACCTTTTGCATATGCTAAAACTGTCTCTGTAGCTTTTTTAGTGTAGTCCTGATATACCGCAAATAGTGCAGGAACTCCACTTCCTTTTGTAAATACATTTCTAACTAGGTGACCAGGTCCTTTAGGAGCTACCATTACAACATCAACAAATTCTGGTGGTTGTACTTGGTTATAATGTATATTGAATCCATGTGCAAATGCTAATGTCTGACCTTCTTTTAAGTTATCCCTTACACTCTCTTCATAAACTTTCTTTTGCTTTTCATCTGGCATTAGTAACATTGTCAAATCACTTTCTCTTGTCGCTTCTGCTACACTTTTAACTTCAAATCCATCTTCTCTTGCTTTTTGTGCTGATTTACTTCCATCATAAAGTCCTACTACTACATCTACACCATTATCTCTAAGATTTTGTGCATGTGCATGTCCTTGGCTCCCATAACCTAAAACTGCAACCTTTTTATTTTTTAAAACCTCTAAATTTACATCATTTTCATAATACATCTTTGCCATCTTTATTTCCTCCCAATACTTTCTCTCATTTTTATGATATTTATTTTTATTAGAAATTTATACTCATTATCATTGATTTTATGCTACTTAACAGATTATATTTCTAAATTTAAATGATTTCAAAATTATATTTTTAGAATTTTCAGTTTTTATAAATTGCGGAAAACTAATAAATTCAATGATATTTGTATTTTCATTCTAAGATTTTTCTAATTTAATATTTATCTTTAGTTTTTCATTTTAACATAAATAGATTTATCATTAGCTTCTATTTTTATAAAACACATTTAATTAATGTCTTACTTTCTCAACAGTTATTTCTCTTATATCATGTAGCTTCTTCATATGATTTAAAACACAATCTAGAGATGTTTTTTCTTCATTTACTATTAGTTTTATTCCTGAATTATTCATGTTATCTACAGTCATACTTATTGATTGTATATCAACTTCTCTCCTTCTAAGAGTCATAGCCACTCTTAAAAAAGAATCTATCCCTTGGTTTAATTTAGCATATACAGTATTTTCCATAAAAATTCCTCCTTATTTTTATTATTTTTTATTAATTTTATATGGATTGAACTTTTTATATTGCTTAAAATAAAAAAACTTTCATCTTTATAAGCAATATAAATATTACTTATAAGGACGAAAGTTATATTCCGCGGTACCACCTTATTTGTAGATATAAAAATACATCTACCCCTCTTTTTTCAGGTCGGGTAATTGATTACCTTAACCTTAGCCATGTAACGTTGGCAGACGTTTGTACTTACTAAAAATATTCAGTACAAAAGCTCCAGAGTGATAATTATACTACTGTTAACACCAATTCTCAGCAACATTGGTTCTCTGTGGATAACACCATTAGCATCATTGTCTCTGTCATCGCTTTTAATTTTTTTAATTTTATATTTTCTATCTGTTTTGTTGTTAATATAGATTATATTCTCTATCTTTTATAATGTCAACGACTTTTTTTAAAATTTTCAGATTATTTATTTTTTTCACAATAATATGTTTTCTATATTCTAAATACAACTTTTGGAATAAGCGTTTTCATATTATTATTTTATATCCATTTATTTTTAGCCAATTTTCTTTTTCTCTATAATCTGGCATAATAGATTTTACCAAATCATAAAATTTTTTAGAATGATTCATATGTATTAAATGACTAAATTCATGTATTATTATATAATCAATTACATCTAATCTTGCCATAGATATTTTTGAATTTATATAAATATTTTTTTGAGATGTGCAACTTCCCCATCTCTTTTTTTGCTCTTTTACCTTAACACTTTTTGGAATCAATTGCTTCATTATTTCACAAGTTGATTTAAGAAAATCTATTCTCTCTAAAACTATTCTTTGGCTTTCTATTTTATACCATTCCTTCAAAGATGTTCTAATGAAGTCTTTACTGGTATCATTTGTTTGAATAATTATTTGAGATTCATCAAGATTTATTGTACAGTTACTTTTTGAGACACAATCATCTAACATTTCTTTTATAACTAAATAGTATTCTTTACCTAAATAAAGAAATTTCTCGCCATTTATAAACATTCTTTGTCTGTATGATTCTTCTCTGTTCTTATATTTTTCAGACTTTTTAAGTATCCAGTCTCCCTTTTCAATTATTATGTCTTTTATTATTTTTTTAGAGATTTTAGGAGGACTTGTTACAATTATTTTACCAAATGAGTCTATTTTTATAGAAATATTTTTTCTATCTTTATATAACAAAATCACCTTTATCTCATTACCTCTAAAAGTTACATTTAAAATGTCAGTGTCTTTACTTACTGTATTCATCAGTTTCTTTTTTCCTTATTTGCTCTACAATTTATAAGTTCAGCAGCTATACATACAGCTATTTCAGCTGGTGTCTGAGCATCCAATTTTATACCTATTGGAGCATGAACTTTTTCAAGTTCTTCCTTTTTGAAACCTTTTTTCATAAGTTTTTCATATGTTAGCCCAATCTTGGTTCTACTTCCAATCATACCAATATACCCAGAATTTCTTTTAAGAGCCCATTCTAAAGCACTTGAATCATATAAGTGCCCCCTTGTTAAAATAATTATATAACTATTTTCATCAATTGAAAAATCTGGTATATCTTCAAAAGAATCTAAAACTACTACTTCTGAATCTGGAAATCTTTCAGAGTTGGCAAATTCTTCTCTATCATCTATTACTACTGTTCTAAATTCTAAAAGGGATAATATTACAGCCACATTTCTTGAGATATGACCTGCCCCAAATATATACGCTTTACTTGTATTCTCTTTTAAACTTCTATTAAATCTTTCTATATTACTCTCTAATTCACTGTCAATAAAATCTATTTGTATCTCTCCATTGCCACCACATATCATTCCAAGTTTTGCTACATCAGATTTATTTAAAGTAAATTTATACAACATTGATTTTCTATCTCTTATGACATTAAGTGCATGTTTTATACATGTAGCTTCTACACTTCCTCCACCTACTGAACCAAATATTTTACCATCATTTTTTACAATCATCATGGCTCCAGTTTCACGTGGTGTTGAACCTGAGTGAGAGGTTATAGTAGCAAATGCAAAATCCTCCTTATTTTCTATTAACTGTATAGCTTGTTCATATATATTCATATAATTCTCCTTACCAAGTCTATCTAAAAATCTTCTATATATCTATCTTAGGTTTTTTATCACCTTATTTGGCATTACAAACTCCACTGCTCCCATATAACCAGGTGCTACTTCATATTCATCAAAACTAATTACAAGGTTTCCACTTTTATTAATATAAAAATCTTGATACTTATTTATAGATTCGAAATCCTTTACTGGTGAATCTTTTCCTTGGTCAATAAAATAGGATTTTGTATTATCCTTTTTAATCTGATTTCTCATCTGCTCTTTTATATTATCACTTATAGCTCTTATATATCTACTATCTTTAAAAAATATTGGCAAATTTAATAGTATTTCTCTATTTTTATCAATAGTATAGTGCTTTTTAGTTACAGTTGAAGAAGCTTCTATCTCTTCTTTTTTCATTTCTATGGATAAAAAGTCCTTAGAATTGTTTTTAACATTATAACTTGCATTTAAATATCTATGACCTTTATTATTTTCTTTTTTCATTTCATTTTTAAATTGATTGTAAAGTTTTTTCCCATCTTGCAAAAACTCATTATTTAATTTATTCTCTAAATCTTTATCTTTTAAACCCTCTATTTTGGGAATACTAATTTTCACTTCATAATTACCTTGCTTAAAATTGAGATTCTTAGCATTTACAACCTTTATTGTATTATTGTTTAGAGTCTCATTAGAAGAACTTGCAAATATAGGTTTTATATTTACTAATGATATTAATAAACATATTGAAACTATAGCAATTTTAAATATAGATTTTTTAAGTTTTTTACATGTATTCATGTTGACCTCCTTAATGTATTTATATATAAACTACTATTCAATTTACAAATCTTTTATTACTTTATATGGTATTACAAATTCTACTGCTCCCATATAACCAGGTGCTACTTCATATTCATCAAAACTGATTACAAGATTTCCATCTTTATTAATATAAAAATCTTGATATTTGTTGATAGTTTTAAAATCTTCAGCAGATAAATCTTTTTCTTGGTCTATAAAATATGATTTTGTATTGTCCTTTTTCATCTTCTCTCTCATCTGTTCTTTTATATTGTCACTAATAACTTTTATATATTTATCATCCTTAAAAAGCATAGGTAAAGTCAAAACTATTTGTCTTTTCTTATCAACATTATAATGTATTTTACTAACATAAGATGATGCTTCTATCTCATTTTTTGTCATTTCTATTGAGAGGAAATCTTTAGAATTATTTTTAACACTATAACTCAAACTTAAAGACTTATGTCCTTTATTCTTTGATAATTCTATCTTTTCCATTCTCTGTTGAAATTCATCATAAAGCCTTTTTCCATCTTCCATAAAGCTACTGTTTAAACGCTTTTCTAAGTTTTTATCTTTTAAACCTTGTATCTTAGGAATATCAATCTTAGCTTCATAATTTTCACTCTTTAAGCTATAATTTTTTATAGTTATTACTTCTACTATTCCTCCAATTATAGGTATCTTAGAGAAATTATCTGCAAATACAGGACTTATATTTACTAATACTGTAAACATACAAGCAAAAGCTATTGCAACTTTAAATCTTAATCTATTTACTTTCTTATTTTTCTCATAATATATATTTTCTATTTTCTCATGATTTATTATAGTATCTAGTTTCTTTGGTATTGGAATTTTATGATACTCCTCTTTTAACTTATCTAACCTTTCTTTGCTCGTCATTCTTTTTATCCCTACTCTTCAATTTTTAATTTTAGTTTTTTTAAAGCAGTATATAGCCTAGTTTTAACAGTATTCACATTTTCATCCAATATTATTGCCACTTCTTCAATCTTTAAATCTTCAAAAAATCTTAATATTATAATAGATTTATACTCAATAGGTAATTCTTCTAAAGCTCTTTTTAAATCTAAATCAGTATATTTATCACATTCTCCAGTTTCATCTATATGGTCAATATCTGTCATGTTATTATATTTACGGTTTTTCCTAATAAAATCTATACTAGTTCTAACTAAAATTTTATAAAACCATGTCTTTATATAATTTACTTCTTTAATATTTTCCACTGAATATAGAGCCTTATACATGGCTTCTTGAACCACATCTAAGGCATCTTCTTCATTCTTTGTATAACTATATGCAATTCTATAAAAAGAGTCTTTATTATCGATAATGTATTTCTCAACCTTCGTTCTCTTTAAACTCTTAAACATTCCTGTAAAATCTCCCTCCGATTACAGGCTAGGATTGAGTCTTTAGAGATTCTATCTGTCTATTTTTGCATCTTCATTCAATTTCTTTATATGCTCAATATACTTTTCATTTAAAATAGATTCTCTTATTAAACTCTGACACTCATTAAAACTTTTTTGTCTTTCTCTTTTATCAGTAACTTTGACTATATGATATCCATAACTAGTTTCAAATACATTTGAAACTTCATTTTTCTTTAATTTGAACACTTCTTTTGTAAACTCAGCATTTTTATCTTCTTTTGTGAAATATCCTAGCTGTCCTCCGTTTTTTCCAGTTGCTTTGTCATCTGAATATTTTTTAGCCAATTCTTCAAAACTTTCTCCATTTTTGATTTTAGTTAATATGTTATCTGCCTTTTTCTTTAAAGCTTCTTTCTTATCTTTGCTTACTTCCTTTTTGTTTTTATCTAAAGTTGATATAAGTATCTGAGAAGCATTTACTTCTTCTACATTAAAATCTTTTTTATGTTTCGTATAATAGGATTCCATATCCACATCACTTACATTTATTCTATCTTCAAAGGCTTTCTTATTTTTATCTATGGCTAAATCTTTAGATATTTCTTGTTTTAAGTATGCTTTATCAACACCTGCTTTGTCCATTTTTTCTTTGTAACTCGTATTCAAATTCATATTATCTTCTAGTTCTTGATACTTTGAGTCTACTTCGCTTTTAGTTGGAGTTAATCCTTTATCCTTAGCCTCTTGATATAAAAGTTCATTATCCACCATAAACGATATTATAACATTTTCTAATTTATTTCTACCTTTTTTATCCAAAGTTTTTTCCAATTCATCTAAAGATTGCCCATTTATATAACTATTAGTAGCAGATAAAACTGCTTTTGTTTTTTGATATTGCTCTTTTGTAATTTCCACATCATTTACTTTTGCCAAACTTTTGTTGCAACCAACCATCATTAAAGATAGTATTCCGACCATTCCTATATAAAGTTTTTTATTCAATATATCTACACCTCACTCATTTTTATTCTCAATTTCTAAAATATCAATTAATGCTCTTATATTTTAACTACTCTAAATTACGCAACCAATAATTTTTTGGTATCTGATTTTGATCCACTGCTGCAAATTCATAACCTTCATCTGATAAGAATTTTAAAACTGAATCTAAAGCTTCTGCACTTTGTTTTTTCTCATGCATTAAAACTACAAGTTGGTCTTTATCCTCACCTTTTCTATTCTTAACATGATTTTTCACATTTTGTAAGATTTGAGCAGAATTAGATCTCCAGTCCTCTGTATCCAAATCCCAGTCCCAAATCTTGTATCCAGCATCAACTAAAGCTTGATAAGAAGCTTGTGGTGTATATGGTTTACTTCCATAAGGTATTCTTATTACTTTTGAATGTTTACCAGTTATTTTGTAAAAAGTTTGGTCATTTGTATCAAATTCCTCTTTTGCTGATGTACTAGTAACATAAAGCTTATGAATATCATGTGATACACTATGGAAACCTCCTGTGTTCCCACTTTTAATTATATTTTTAACTTGTTGTGGATATTCCTTCATATTGCCATCTATCATAAAAAAAGTTGCTTTAACATTATATTTATTTAGAGTTTTTATCATCTGGTCGGTAAATTTAGATGGACCATCATCTATAGTTATGTATGCTACTTTTCCAGAACTCTTACTTGGCCCTTTGCTAATTTCCGTTGTTGTATTAGATACTATATCTGTAATAGTAGAACTTGACAATTTTGTATTTCTACTAATTTCGTCTTCTTTAACATTTAAAGAGCTAACTCGTATACCAACTATTATAAAAGCTAGACATACTACAATAGCACTTAAAAGTACATATAATTTCTTTCTATTTATTTTTTTCTTTTTATTTCTCATCGTTCGACCTCCAATATTGCTATATTTTTACATTTATATTTTTGTAGTATTTTATACCCAAAATTTACACTACATATATATAGACGTTGAACTTCGACAAAAAGTTTTGCTTAATTTTTAAAATTTGTTATTTTGATGATTATTATGCTGTATAATTTATGTATAATTGTATAGAATGTTGAAAATTGAGTATTATATAGTGTTTTTTACAATTAATTCTAGTTAAAATGTCATTTCTAATTTTTAAAATTTATAAATTGTTTTTTATAAATTAGAAATATTAAACAAGAAATAAGTACTAAAACAATGATATTGCACATTTTTCATGTATACATTATGTATTTATGTTAACTAATATTTTTATCAAATAAAAATTACTAACTTTATTCATAAATCATTATATTAATTAGGTAATTTTTTCTTATTAACACAATATTATGTTATTTATAATAGAAAGATTTAATTTTCAAAATGTTATATATATCTTCTACTATACAGATATACTTTAATTTGATTATTTTAAAAAAATACTTATAAACAAAATACATCAGAATAAACAATTATTTAGATTTTCAATTTTATTTCCAAAAAATCAAAAATAAAATCCCAATCTATCTATAAATAGATTGGGATTTTATTTTTAACATAATTATAAAGTATTTATAAGCTACTTAGATTCTCTTTTTGTCCCTCTAGTCATATAAGCATACACTGGTAAGCCTATAGCTGTTATTATAAGGCCTCCTATAGATATCATAGTAGTTTTCATACCTGCAAAACATAATTGATTAACTACAACAAATATACCACTTGCTATAGCTATTATTGGAACTATTGGATATAATGGCACTTTATACTCTCTTGGCATATCTGGATGAGTTTTTCTAAGTTTCATTACTCCTATAAATGTTAATACATAAAATATCCAAGTCGCAAATACTGCTAAATCAGTTAATAAGTTAAATTGACCTGATAAAGCATATATAGATGCAATAACAGATACTAATGTTATAGCATTTGCTGGAACTTGAGCAGAATTTAATTTAGAAAAAGTACCATACTTTGGTAAAGTCTTATCTGTAGCTAAAGTATATGCAACTCTTGAACCAGTTAATAAGAATCCATTTAATGCTCCGAATACTGAAATTAATATACCTACAGATATTATTTTCCCACCAATTGAACCAAATATAACTTCAGCAACTGCTGATGCAGGAGAAGCATAATTTGCTAATTCATTAGCTGGTAATACCCAAAGGTATGCTAAGTTTATTATAAAGTAAACAGCCATAACGACTGATAATCCACCTATTATAGCTTTTGGAAGGTCTTTTCCAGGATTTTTCATTTCTCCAGCTAAAGTACCAACATTCATCCAACCATCAAATGCAAATAGTATAGCAATTAAAACCTGACCTAATACACTACCTAGACTTAATCCCTCACCAACCATAGGTGTAAGTATTGGATTATCTCCACCACCTTTAATAAATCCAACAATCATTATCAAAATAAGTGGTATTAATTTACATATTGTAGAAACTGTCTGTATAGCTCCTCCAGTTTTTGAACCAAGCATATTCAATCCTGCAACTATTACTATAATTCCAATAGCTATTGGAAGTAATAATGATGGGCTACCAATTAAAGCTGAAGCTTGCTCTCCAAATATAACACCCAACGCAGCCATCATACCAGGATAGAATAGTACAATTTGCATCCATCCAGTTAAAAATCCTAATTTCTCTCCATAAATTTCTTTTATATATACCATCATTCCACCAGTTTTTGGTATCGCTACTGATACCTCTGCAGCTGTAAGACCAGCTGTTATAGTTATGATTCCAGCTATTAACCATGCTAATATACCAAGACCTGGAGCTCCTCCAGTCAATGTATAAACTGCTTGTGGTTTAAAGAATACACCAGCTCCTATAACGGAACCAACAACAGTAGATAATGCTGCTGACACGCCAAGTGTCTTTTTTAGTTCGTTACTTCCCATTTTCTTCCTCCTACTTAAACTTATTTAATTTCATAGTTATATAAGCATATATTATGCCAATATTATAGAAAAATAGTTTTTATTATTTATTAAAATAAAATAATCTCTACTAAACGTTTGTAATCTTTTACTTTTATGATAGCTTAAAGCTTTAAAAAAATTATAAAAATTAAAAATCCAAATCTAATAATATTTCTTAAAAGTACATGTATTTTTTATATTGTATAATATACATTGTATATTTATAACAAGTAAAATAGATTATACTTATTAAGTTGAAATCGTTTTAAATTTCTTGCAATAAAATTTCACCATTTCTCAAAAACATTTTATTTGTATTTCTGTAATTTCCTATTTTATATGTCTTTTATAAATAGTATGACTTTTACTTGTTTTATAGTCTATTTTATAATAATAAATAATTTGACAATTTATTATAACCCAACTTAAACCAGAAATCAAAACTAATATTTTATTTTTTAATAAAAAAATGAAATATTAGTTTTGAAAACGTTTTTTAATTGTTTATATTTAACTCTATTTTTTTATAAAACCACTATTTTTATTACTATTTTTTAATATAAAATTTATTTTCATATTATTTCACTTAAATATAATTAGATGATTTTATTTTTTCTAAAATAAGTAATGAAATATAATTATTTTATTAAGAAATTATATATATAATAAATTGCACCAAGAAATTTACAGACTATTCTACAAATTAAAAATAAAGAATAAGAAAATATACCGCTTTTTATAAAAAGCGGTATATTTTCTTATTCTTTATCAATCTATCTTATTTTATTTTCTTCTGTTAAGTAACTCTTTCTTTATTTCATCAATTTTAACGTCCTTTTCTATCATTAAGACTAATGTATGATATACTAAATCGCTAATTTCATAAATAAGTTCACTCTTATCTGTATTCTTTGACGCTATAATTACCTCACTACTTTCTTCACCAACTTTTTTAAGAATTTTATCTATACCTTTATCAAAAAGATAATTAGTATATGAGCCTTCAATAGGATTATTTTTTCTTTCATTTATTAAATCATATAGTTCTTTCAATATACTTTTTTCTACTTCAAATCCCATTTTATCAGTATCATCAAACAAATCTCTATAAAAACAAGAATAGTTTCCTGTATGACAAGCTACACCAGTTTGCTCAACTAAAAGTAATATAGTATCTACATCACAATCATAAGACATCTTAACAACTTTCTGAGTATTTCCAGACATCTCACCTTTAATCCAAAGTTCTTGTCTACTTCTGCTAAAATAACAAGCTACTTTATCTTTTAATGTTTTCTTTATAGCCTCCTCATTCATATATGCCAACATTAGCACATCTTTACTCACTACATCTTGAGCAACAACAGGAACTAGACCCTTATCATCAAATTTTACACCTTTTATAAAGTCTTCTGTTTCCTCACTGTATACATTGCTACATTTATTTTCCATCTTTTCAACCCCCTATTAGATATCTTGCTTATAATCTTACTTCTACACCCATGTTTTTTAAATATTTCTTCAAATCATTTATTTTTATTTCTCCAAAATGAAATACAGATGCTGCTAAAATTCCATCCACATTAGATTCTTTTACAGCCTCATAGAAATCTTCCATTTTACCAGCACCACCTGATGCTATAACAGGTACATTCACTAAAGAAGTTATTTTTGATAACAATTCTATGTCATATCCATTTTTCATTCCATCTTCATCCATACTATTTACAACGATTTCCCCTGCTCCAAGCTCTACACCCTTAACAGCCCACTCAATTGCATCAAGACTAGTCTTTTCTCTACCACCTTTTACATATACACTCCATGAACCTTCTTCATTTTTCTTTGCATCTATTGATAAAACAACACATTGCGCTCCAAATTTTAATGATGCTTCCCTTATTAATTCAGGATTTTTGACTGCTGATGAATTTATAGAAACTTTATCAGCACCTTTTCTTAAAATATCAGTAAAATCTTCTAACTTATTTACGCCTCCACCAACACAGAATGGTATATTTATATTTTCTGCAACCTTTGTTACAAATTCTAAGGATGTCTTTCTGTCTTCGTTTGATGCAGTTATGTCATAAAATACAAGTTCATCTGCTCCACAATCACTATAAAACTTCCCAAGTACCTCTGGACTGTCAACATCCACTATGTCTTTGAATTTCTTACCTTTTACAACTCTTCCATTCCTTACATCTAGACATGGTATTATTCTTCTAGTAAGCATATTTGTTGTGCCTCCTTAAAGTCTATCTTTTTGTCATATAGTGCCTTACCTATTATAGCACCATATAGATTCATATCTTTCAATCTTCTAACATCATCTATAGAGGTTACTCCTCCTGAAGCAATGACATTTAGTGATGTTTCATTTGATATTTTTTCATATATATCAAAATTTGGACCTTGTAACATTCCATCTTTTGATATATCTGTATAAACAATGGTTTGCACACCTATTTTTCCAAGTTGTTTACACAATGTTAGAGAATCCACATTACTTACAACTTCCCAACCTCTAACTGCTACCTTTCCATCTTTAGCATCTATAGAGACTACTATTTTATCTTTATATTCGTTGACTAATTCTTCAACCAAATTTAAATTTTCAATAGCTATACTACCTAGGATTACTCTAGTAACACCAGCTTTTATTAAACTTTGGACTTTTTCCTTATCTCTAACTCCTCCGCCTACTTGAATAGGTATATCTATATTGTTTGCTATCTTTTCAATTGTTTCTGTATTTACACCAAATTCACTTCTAGCTCCGTTTAAATCTACTATATGTATATATTCTGCGCCTTCATCTTTCCATTTGTTTGCTACTTCTAATGGATTATCATAATATACATTTACTTTATCAAAATCTCCTTGAGTAAGTCTGACACACTTGTTATCCTTTACATCTATTGCTGGAAATATTATCATTTTATCATCTCCCCATATGCTTTTAATATATTTAAACCTACTTCTCCACTTTTTTCCGGATGAAATTGTATACCATATACATTATTTTTTCTAACGATAGCAGGAATTTTCTTTTCATACTCTGAAAATGCAATAAGTTCTTCATTTGATGAATTTGCATAATATGAGTGAACAAAGTATACATAGTCATCTTCCTTAATATATTTAAGTATATCATCTTCTTTATTAAATTTTAGATTATTCCATCCCATATGTGGCACTTTTAAACTTATATCTAATTTATCAATACTGCCTTTTATAAGTCCTAATCCTTCATATTCTCCATACTCATAACTTTTCTCATAAAGTAATTGCATACCTAAACATATACCTATCAGAAATTTTCCTTTTGAAGCATGTTCTCTTAATATTGGTATCAATCCTAGTTCATCTAAAGCATTTATAGAATCTCTAAAAGCCCCAACACCTGGAAGTATAAGCGAATTTGCTTTCTTAATTTCATTTATATCACTAGAAATTTTAGTTTCTATTCCAGCTTTTTTAAAACCTCTAGATACAGAATCTATATTTCCAAGACCATAGTCTACTATTATATTCATTCTACAAAACCCCCTTTGAAGATGCTATCTCATTGGAAATTATTTCACTTCCTTCTTTTAAAGCTCTTGCAAAAGCTTTAAATATGCTTTCTATTTTATGATGGTCATTTTCTCCATATAAAAGATTAATATGTAATGTTACTCTAGATTCATTTACAAAAGCTCTGAAAAATTCTTTAAAACACTGCGTACTCATATTACCAAGCATTTGAGTATCAAATTTAGCATTAAATACAAGATATGGTCTATTACTTATATCTATTGCTACCATTGATAGAGATTCGTCCATAGGTATATAGATAGTAGAATATCTTCTTATTCCTTTTTTATCACCTAAAGCATTTTTAAATGCTTCCCCTATAGCTATACCAATATCTTCAACACTATGATGGTCATCTACATATATATCACCTTTACAAAGCACCTTTAAATCAAACTTGCCATGAAATGCCATCAATGTAAGCATATGGTCTAAAAATCCTATTCCAGTATCTATTTCAGCTTTACCAGAACCATCAATATTTAGTTCTACTGAAATTTGTGTTTCAAAAGTATTTCTTTCTATACTCCAAATTCTCATACCTATTTCTCCTTTTTCAAAATATCTCTTATAGCATCCATAAATATGGTATTCTCTTCTTTATCACCAATCGTAACTCTATAATAATTTTTTAACTTACCACTAAATTCCCTTATTAGCACCCCTCTATCAATAAGTTTTTGTGATAGATTTTCAATTTCAGAATAGAACAATATAAAATTTGCTTGTGATTTATATGCCTTAATTCCTATATCAATCATTTCTTTATATAAAACTTCTCTTTCTTCTTTTACTTCATTTATATAAGCTTTCACTATATCTTTATTTCTAAGAGCTCTTGTAGCAATAAAATCTGATAATGAATTTAAATTATATGGAGGTCTTACCTTTTCAACAGAGTCTATTAAACTACTATTAGATAACATATATCCTGTTCTTATTCCAGCCAATCCAAATGCCTTTGATAAAGTTCTAAGAACTATTAGATTTTCATACTTAAAAACATCACTCAACATACTTTCTTCTCCAAAATCCATGTATGCTTCATCCAAAACTACTAAACTGTCAGTTGAATCTAAGAGTTTTATTACATCTTCCCTCTTTAGTATTGTTCCAGTTGGATTATTTGGATTACATACAATTACTATTTTAGGATTGTTTTCTTTTACTTTTTCAATTACATTATCTATGTTTATAACTAAATTTTCGTCACTTTCAACACCTATAAACTTAGAGCCATTTATTTGACTATATATAGAATACATGCTGAAACTTGGAGAGAAACTTAATATCACTTCATCTTTATCTACAAAAGTATGTATTATCAAATCAATTATTTCACTTGAACCATTTCCTACTAAAAGATTTTTCTTACTTACTCCAGAAATATTTATATAATCTATTATAGACTCTTTCAATTCACTATAAGAATCTTCAGGATATAAATTTAAGTCTATATCACTATCAGAAATCTCTTTAATAAGATGCTTAAACAACTTCTTACTTCCTTCATTTGCATCAAGTTTTACTTTGCAATTCACATGGTTTGGTTCATATCCCTTTAATTCTCTTATACTTTCTTTTTCTCTCAATTTAAACTCCCCCTTCTTAATTGTATTTTAGTTATCTAGTTCTTCAAATAAACGAATTATATTTTGAATTTGTTCATATTTAAATCTATAACTAGCTCTATTTGATATAATTCTAGCACTTATATCACATATATCTTCCAATATTTCAAGACCATTTGCTTTAAGTGTATTACCTGTCTCAACTATGTCTACAATTACATCTGATAATCCTACTATTGGAGCTAATTCTACAGAACCATTTAATTTTATTATTTCAATTTTTTGACCTTTCTCCTTAAAATATTTTTTAGCTATATTTGGATACTTTGTAGCTACTTTTAAATATTCATCTTCTCTATATATACTGTCGCCCTTTAATCCTGCTACAGCAAATTTACACTTCCCAAAACCTAAATCATATATTTCATATACATCTGTTTCATTCTCTAAAATAGTATCTTTTCCTGCTATACCAAGGTCTGCTACTCCTTTTTCAACATATGTAACTACATCTGATGGCTTGACATGTATATATATTATTTTATTTTCTTCATCTTTAAAGATTAACTTTCTTGTATCTGTGTCTATACTGTCCCCTAGACCCATTTTTTTAAATTTTTTAAACGATTCTCCTTCTATTCTTCCTTTTGCTAGTGCTATAGTCAAATAATCCAAAATAACCCCTCCTTTTAAATCCTATTTATATACATATTTCATTAACTCATCAACACTTAATGTAAACCCAATAGCGGGTATTTCTTTTCCATATTCTTTAGTTAGAGAATCATATCTTCCACCACTCAAAATCTCTTTATACGAGTTTGGATAATAACCTCTAAACATAACACCTTCATAATAATCAAGCATTGTAATCATTGATAAATCAAATCTAGCCTTATCTAAGAAATTACACTCTTCAATTAAGTTATTTATTTGCTTTAATTCTTCAAGTGCTTGTTTCATCTTATCATTACAATAGAAATTTTTTGACTTTTCAATAACATCACATAAATTTCCTTGTAAACTTAAAATATTTGATAATAATTCCTTTACTTCATTTTTAATTTTTAACTCTTCAATATATAGTTTTAATTCATGAGTATTTTTCGTATACAATAAATTTTTAATTTGATTTTCACAATTCTTATTTAAATTTAATTCTTCTAGTAGACCATTAATATACTTGCTACTTCCAACTTCTAATATAAACTTATTGTTATATTTCTCAAGTATCTTAAGAGCTAGTTTTACTACTTCTCTATCTGCTTCTACAGAAGATTCTCCTAGACATTCACAACCTATCTGTCTTATCTCTTTTATTCCAACTGTATTTTTATTTTTATATATTGATGAATTATAAAAAAGTTTAAGCTTTAAACCATCTTCCCATCTTGGAACAAGACTTTTTATTATACTTGTAGTTATATCAGCTCTAAGTACCATTACTTTTCCATTTACAACCTTTACCATCGATTCTTCTGGAATTTTATTATTAATACTCGTAAACTCATCGTATTCTTCAAATAATTGTGGCTCTATTTGAAAATATTCTTCATCTAAAAAAAGTTTATCTATTTCTCTTTTTAATTTATATCTTTTTTTAGAATAAATAACTTCATCTTCAATCCTTAAAAACTTCATATTATCACCCTTTTCATTAAAATTGCTCTTCCCTTTGTAAATTTAAAATAATAAAAAGCCATATAGGCTTTATACCTATATGGCTATAATTTTCTCTTAAAATTACTTCCCATCATAGATACAAGACCAATTGCACTAAAAACAGGGCTTGTGTCTATGAATTAATTTCATATTACAATCCCTTTAATCTATGATGATGGTGATGATTTAATTTTGTATTTAATTTTACTATATCTAATCTCACCATGATAATTTCCTCCCAAGTAATTTTTATTAATATTCTAAATTTACAGTTTTTTGTTACTATTAATAATAATATACTTTTCAAAAATTGGCAATAGTTATTTGTAAAATTGAATAAAATATTTTATATAGACTTTTTATTTGTACAATTATAAATTTAATCTTTACCTAATTTGGAAATTTTATGTATAAAAAATGAAATTTCGGGAAAAATTGTAATAATTTAAAAAAACTTATTAAAATATAGTATAATAAGTATATCTTAATGTAAAGGGATGATTTTATGTATAAATATGATGACTATGTGAATTTAACAAATGATTTAGATTTACCTGTAGAAATTAGAAATAAATGTGTTAGAATTGTTAGTGTTTCAGAGAATTTAGAGGACATAATTATAGTACATAAATTCAAACTATATGTCGTAAATGAGAAGTACATTAAAGGAATTATGGAATAGGCATTTTGAATGTACTATTTTTATCAAAATTTATTATAAATAAAATTTAATATTTATAATAAGGAACTGTCTTATTGTAGAAAATACAATATATATAAGACAGTTCCATTTTATTTATTGTAGAATTTTAGTATCAATCAAACCTTTTAAATTATAAAACATACAACAAAACAGCTAAAAAATGAAATAAAGAACCTATCATAATAAAAATATGAAAGATTTCATGAAAACCAAATTCAGGACTTATATTAGGCTTTTTAATAATATAAATAATCGCACCTATAGAATAAGATATTCCCTCCATAATCAATAACTTGAGGCAATCTTTAGGTATTGAATTGAATGCATTTATATCAAAGACAATTGCCCAACCCATAAGTAAGTATATACTTGTAGACAACCATCTAGGAGCATCCATCCAAAAGATTTTTATTATTATACCAATAAAGGCTACTATCCATATTGCTGTAACAAATATTATGCCTTCCTTTTTTTCCATAAAACTTAGACATATTGGTGTATAGGAACCAGCAATTAATACATAAATCATTGCATGGTCAACTTTTCTAAAAAACAATTCTTGCTCTGGTGTTCCTTTTAAAAAATGATAATATGAGCTTGCACTATATAGAGCAATTAGTGACAACCCAAATATCGATACAGATACTATCATCAAAAGAGAGGTCTCTTGCAATGATACAGATTGAAAAACTAAAATTATAGTTGCTAAAAGAGATAAACAAGCTCCTATAAAGTGAGTTAAGCTACTTATCGGGTCTCTACCCTTCAAAAAAAATTGATACATTTTGTCCTCCTACAATTATGTATTTTAAAAATCAAATTTATCGATATAGTTTTCATTACTATATTATATATTTAATTATACCACTTTATATTCTTTTTACAAGACTCAATATTGTTTTATTTTCTAATTTATTGTATTATATATATTATGGAGGTAGCATATGATGAATAATGAACTTAATACTATAATACTAGAAACGCTAGATAATGCTGATATAACTTCAAATGATATTCCCTCTATTGATTTATACATGGACCAAATTATTTCTTTAATTGACAATAAGCTTTCTGCTAATAAGAGATTTGAGAGTGACAAAATTCTTACTAAAACTATGATAAACAATTACAGTAAAGAGGGATTAATCAAACCTATTAAGGGGAAAAAGTATACTAAAGAACAAATTTTACAAATGATAATTATTTATTCTATGAAAAATACACTTACAATACAAGAAATTAAAAGAATCTTACATGGTGTGTATGAAAAAGATGATTTCAATGAAGATGACTTAGTTAGTTGTTATGAAAAATTTATGTCTATAAAAGAAAATCAAAGAAAGAATATACCAAACTTTATAGATTCTAATTTTGAAGATGTAACAATAACTCCAGAAAATAAAGATGATTTACTGATAGCCTTATTGAGTTTGACTTCAATGGCTGACCAATTAAAAAATATTTCCGAAAAATTAGTAGATACCTATTTCCCAGATATTTCTAAAAAATAATTTCAATAAAGTAAGACTGAAAATAAATATTAAAATACAATATTACTTAAATCGCTCTTAATTGTATACAATATAATTTTCAGTCTAAATATTAATACTTTCTATTTTTAATTCTTTCTAATAATCTCCATGTTAAGGTTCTACAAATTTAATTTTATCCTATTTAAGTTTTGACAATGTGAACAATTTAAATTAACTTGGATTTGTTTATACCCTATGAAAACGGCTTGTTTTAATATACCAGTGCCATCATCTATCATAACTACATTGTCTTTTATCTCTACACAGAAATTATTTTCTTGATTACACCAATAACAATCATACTTTTCATTACTTTTTTCTTCTCGCATGATTTTCGCCTCCTTCAATATAAGTTTCTACATTAAAAGAGGTTTTTCCTTTATATTTTTAATAAAATATTATAATTAGAACTTCATAGAATCTATTATACCTTCTATCTTTTCAGATGCTTTCTCTATTGCACTTTGTCTTTCTTCTTCACTAGTTCCAGTTCCATCTACTAATAATTCATCAAATTTCTTAATTCCTATAAATTTCATTATACTTTCCACATAATTTAATCCTTTATTCATAACTGGTTTCAATACCCATGGTATGTGTCCACCTGAAGATTGTATATATACCATACTTCTATCAATATCGTTTAAAATTCCTTGTGGCTTATCATTACCTTCAAATGATATAGTTTTTCCATCTTGAATTATACAGTCTATATATTCTTTAAGTGGTGCTGGAAAAGATAAGCTCCACATAGGTGCCGCTATTACGTATACACTTGCACTCACAAATTGGTCACAAAGGCTTCTAATCTTTGTAATCTCTTTTCTATCCTTATCATCCAACTTCTTAGCATCTTCTTCATTAACTATGCAATTTCTCTTTTCAAAGTACTGATATTCAAGTCTTGGTATATGCTCTTTATAAAGGTCTATTTCTTCAACCTCAAAATCCTTGTTTTCTTCCATAAATTTATTTATAAATTTTCTTGCTACAGTTTTGCTTGAAGATAAGTCTTCAGGTTTTGAATTTACATTTATATATAATAATTTTTTCTTCATAAGCTCACTCCTAAGATTATTTTTATATTATTATTTCACAAATATAACCATTCTATTCTGTTGCCAAATCATAAAATAAATAAAGATACAAATTTTAAATAATCTTAAAAGTAAAAACAATAAAATATTATGTGTATTAATTACAGAAAATATTAAAGATATAATAAAAAATAGATATTCTAGCCTAAATAATGCTTATAATTTTAATAAAAATGGTATAGTGTTAAAACACTATACCATTACAATTATTTAAATATTTTTTAATATTTTTTCTTCCATTTTGCGCTTCTACCTCTTGCAACAACCTCTATCTTATCTTGTTTTCTTAGATTGTTAAAAACTCTATTTATTGTAGGTTCTGGAATATCAGGACATAAATCTCTTATATCTTCTTTTGTAAAATATCCAAGAGTAGAATTTATTATTTTTTCTATTCTACTAGTTTTGGTTTGTCTTTTCTTATCAGATATATTTAAACTATCATCCAACTTCTCATATGCAGTCAATATTGTTTCTAAAAAGTACTCAATCCATGCATTCATATCTGCTTTCTCACTACCTATAGACGATTTCAAATAATTTAAATTACTGTAATACTCATATGAACTATCATCAAATATTTTTCCTAAACTTATATATCTTCCAACTTCATATCCATTTTTATTTAGCAACAATAGGATAAGTACTCTCGCCATTTTTATATTACCTTCTTTGAATGGATGTATCAATATGAAATCTAACACAAATGCAGAAATTAATATTAATATATCAATTTCATCTTCCTCCATCAATGTATTATAAGCTTCACATATTTCTTCTACAGCTTTTTCCACCTTATTTACACCTGAATCAATACTTATGAATTCACCACATTTTAAATTGTGTTCAATAAAATCATTATCTGATTTGTAGCTTCCTCCTCTAGTAGATGAAAATTTATATAAGTATCCATGAAGCTCAAGAATTGTTTGTGAACTTATTGGAATACTTTCATAAGCACTATTAATAGTTTTTACTACATCTCTGTATTCAACAATGCTCAATTCTTCTCTACTTCTAGGTGTAACTTCATTACTTATTAATTTCTCTAAATTAAAATTACTACTATCTCTTTGATTTCCAATGTATGTAGATTCAGAACAATCTACTAAAGATTTTTTTTCTAATCTTTCTAAAATTTCTTTTGGTTGTTTTTTGTAAAGCAGTTGTCTACCCTTATACTCATTTATCTTAGACAACATTCTTGCTACATTCATGTTTACATACATATTTTTTAATTTGCTTTTCTTTGTAAATTCCATAAAATCACTCCATAATTAGAATTTCTCTTATCCTTGACAGCGGTTTTATTTTATCATATAATTGTATTTTTTGCAATTTCTTGCTCAATTATCTGAATTTATATTTCTTATTCAGTTGTTATCTCATTTAGTTTTTCACTTTCATTTAATCTTTCACTCTTAGGAGTATATCTTTTTAACTCTCTAAATACGACTACACCTGTAATTACTGTAGCTATAAAGTCAGACACTGGTTGAGCTGTCCATACACCCTGTAAACCTAGGAATGTAGGAAGAATTAGTACTGCTGGTATCAATAAAATTACTTGTCTTAAAAGACTTAATAACATTGCCATTTTGGCTTTTCCTATAGATTGTATAAAGTTTGTTCCTGTAACTGATAAGCCCACAATTGGCAACATAAGTAGATATATTCTTAAACCATCAACAGATATACTCATAAGCTCAGGGTCTTTATTAAATATTCCTATAATCGCCTCTGGGAAAACCATGACTACTACCATACCCATACATAAAATTATAGTAGCTACTACTAATGAACCTAAATATGCTTTTTTAACCCTATCGTATTTTTCAGCTCCATAATTGAAACCTATAATAGGTTGCGCTCCTTGATTTATTCCAAAGATAGGCATTAAAAATACCATTGCGATAGAAGAAATTGTAGCCATAGCACCTATAGCTAAATCTCCACCATGAGTTTTAAGTGCAATATTTGATATGACTTGAACCAAACTTGCTGCAAGTTGCATTGCAAATGGAGACATACCTATTGCAAATACTGCTTTTATTAGTTTCTTATCTAATTTTAGATTAGATTTACTAAATCTTAAGTTTGATTTTCCACTTATATAATATCCTATAGTTAAAACAGCTGTAAGAGCTTGAGAAGTTACTGTAGCAATTGCAGCCCCTTGTATTCCCAAATTGAATCCAAATATTAATATCCAGTCTAAAACTATATTAGTTAAACATCCTATTATCATTATTCCTGCTGAAATTTTAGGGCTACCATCAGCTCTTATTGAGTGGTTTAAAGAAAAGGAAAGAAGATTTACTACTGTACCTAATAATATAATATTTATATATGATTTTGCATATATAAGGGTATTTTCACTTGCTCCAAATAATGTAAGTATCTTATTTGCAAATAAGATTCCAAGTATCATTATAATAATTCCTGTTATTACAGATAATGTCATTGCATTTCCTATAAGTTTTCTTGCCTCTTCTACTTTACCTTGCCCAAGTTTTATTGATATAGTAGTAGTTGTTCCTATACCTATCAACATACCAAATGCAAGTATTATTGTCATTATCGGCATTGTGACACCAAGACCTGTTATTGCAAGTGGCCCAACTCCTGGTATATTTCCAATAAAGATTCTATCTACTACATTATATAAACTATTTACCAACATACCTATTATCGCTGGTATAGAATATTTAAGTAGTAATTTGCTAATTCGTTCTGTTCCTAATAATTGTTGATTTTCCATCAAGTCTCCTCCTTCTTCTAATATTCAATTTTCCACATATTACAAGGGAGGTGCAAATGCCCTCCCTTAATATTAACTACTTTTTAAATATTAATTTTATATATCTATTATATACCACTTTAATCAAAAAACCAAACTTTTCTAATATAAAAATTTTTTAACAGATAAAAATAAAGTGTATATATAGATGAGAGCACTAGTAATATACCCAGATTTTCTAAGTTAAAACTACTATTTAATATATTATTTAAAAAGAATAGAGAAAGTATGGTGTTTGCAATTGCTATAAAATATGGTATGAAAAATAATGTACCTATCTCTATACTAACAATCTTATTCATAGTTTTAAAAGATAGACCTATTTTTGATAAGTTTTTGTATTTAACTTTATCATATGGCTCATCTGTATATAATCTAAAATATAAAAAACTTAAAACACCCATAAAAAGTATCACACCTATAAAAATACCCATAAATTGTAGAATTTTACTTTGTTGTAATTCCACTAAATACATGTCTGGTAAAGTTAAAAAGTATGACCTATTATATTCTCTATCCAAATTAAAGTGCTTTTCTTTTAGATTTTCAGTTATATTAGCACTAGTTTGCCAGTTATTATAATCAAATCCATAAAAACTCAGTTTTGAAAATTCATTTTCTATATCATTATATAAACTATCATTTATAATTATAATTTTATTGAACATTCCAGTAGGAAAAATTATATTATTTGATGATGCTTTTATTTTTATATTTATTCTTTTTATATTATAATTTTTTACTTGTTTTAGAGACTTTATGTGTTCTTGTGAATTACTACCAGGAATTAATATACCTTCATCTTTTTTGAGATTCACCTCATCTAATTTTAATTGTTTCGACAATGCATTATAATTTTTTACACTTAATATCGCATCTCTATTATGTTTAAGTATAGGGAAACTCAGCTCTTTATAATCATATCTTTTAATTGTCTTTCTAATTTGTTGCAATTCTTCATATTCTTTCTCATTATTATCTTCTGAGAAATATGAGTAAACCATTGGGAAGTTGTTTTTAGAAGATTCTCCTTGAGAACTTACAAGTGATGAAGTTGTTGTAAATGCTACTAAAGTAGCTGATAAAAGTATTGTCATTAAAAACAGCAACCTTGTATTATCTTTTAATTTATACATTAGATTACTTATAAGTAACATATTCACTTTTCTTTTATAAAACTTTTCTTTATTTTTTAAATACTTTAATATTAAAATTATAAATTGAGAAAAAAGTAAAAATGTACCCAAAATGATTAATAA
Organism: Clostridioides sp. GD02367; assembly: GCF_045900275.1. NCBI lineage: Bacteria > Bacillati > Bacillota > Clostridia > Peptostreptococcales > Peptostreptococcaceae > Clostridioides > Clostridioides sp. GD02367. Next base: position 77,157 of record NZ_JBJODK010000015.1, read on the forward strand.
CGTTATTGTATACATACCTCCATTTATTTTTAACTTGTTACCAAATAGTATCATAGCATATCCTATTATAAGACATACTATACAAATTACTCCAAGCAACTTTGAAGTCTTTATATCTTTTTTAGGCTTTCTTGTTCCTACTAAAAGCTCTAAAACATTATTCTTATTCAATAACTTTAAGCTTAATGGTCCTGTTATTAAAAACAAAATTGTAAAACATATGACTGTCATCAGTATTGCTTTTAATGGAAAATAAATTGCTGTTAAGTTTATATAAAATAACTTACTTAAATACAATAAAAACAATTTAGAGACTGATAGACCAAGTAATATTCCCAGTATTATTGCTAAGGAACCTATTATCAAGTTCTCAATTAATATCAATCTTTTTAATTGTCTATTGCTCATTCCAATTATTATCAATATTCCAAAATCTTTTAATCTATATTTTAAGAAATTTCCTAAAGAATACAATATAAAAAGCAAGCTAAACCCTAGTATTATTAATTCGGAAACCATAAGAGCCATAAACGCAGTAGAGCCATTTTGGATTCCTGAATCTGCTATGATTGGATGAAACATAGATACAGCAAAGACAAAAAATATCATTATAGAAAAAACTGAACTTAAAAAATATGCTAAATATGCACTAAAGTTCCTAACTATATTATTATAAGCAAACCTTCTAAAGCTCACTATCTTGCACCTCCTATCTGAGACAATACAGATAGTATTTCATCATAAAAAGAATTACTGCTTCCAGATTTTTTTATTTCTGTATATACACACCCATCCTTTATAAAAATCACTCTATCTGAGTAACTTGCACTATATGCTTCATGAGTTACCATAAGTGTAGTTACATTTTGTTCTTTATTTATCTTAGTAAATAATCTTAGAACATCATCAGTAGATTTTGAATCAAGATTTCCAGTTGGTTCGTCTGCAAGTAGTAGTGATGGTCTATTTATAATTGCCCTGGCAATAGCACATCTTTGAGCCTGACCTCCTGAAATTTCATAGATTCTCCTATCTAAAAGATTATCAATACCTAAAAATTTAGCTACGTTTATGGTTTGTCTATTCATATCTTTAACATTCGCACCATCTAATGTAAGTGGTAACATGATATTTTCTTCAACAGTTAGAGTATCAATTAAGTTAAAATCTTGAAATACAAAACCAAGTTGTTTTCTTCTAAATTCAGCAAGCTTTTCTCCTTCTAATTCACTTATGTCACATCCATCTAATATAACTTTCCCTTCATTCTGTTTGTCAACTGTAGATATTATATTTAAAAGAGTAGATTTACCACTTCCAGATGGTCCCATAATAGCTACGAACTCTCCTTTTTCTATATTTATACTAACTTTATCCAAGGCTTTAAATGGAACTTTCCCACAATATGTTTTTGATATATTTTTAATACTTAATATGTTCATTTTATATTCTCCATAACTTTTTTATTTTTACTACAATACTATATTATCGTGAACATACTACTTTAACCATAAAAATACCCTAACAATTAACTTACATATTTGTAAGCCAATTAAATTAGGGCATTAAATAATCTAACTAATTATTGATTACTATTAAATTTAAAATTTAAACGTTTTTCAAATTCATCTAACACCATAGGTTTAGCAAATAAGTATCCTTGAACTTTATCACAACCTATTTCTTTTAAGAATTCCACTTGTTCATAAGTTTCTACACCTTCACAGATTACTTTAATATTAATAGCTTTTGCCATTTCTACTATCTTGGAAATAATAATTTTACCACGTTTTGTATCTGTTGTCTCAATTAAAAATCCTCTATCCAATTTTAAAACATCAAAAGGAAGGTCTTTTAATAAATTTAAAGATGAATACCCTGAACCAAAGTCATCCATTGATATAATAAAACCTATTTCTTTAAGCTTTTTCATTATGTTAATCAATATATCTAAATTGTCAAATACAACACTTTCAGTTAGTTCAAGTTCAATAAACTTAGGAGAGATGTTGTACTTATTTATCAAATCAGTGATATTTTCTATAAAATTATCTCTGTATAAATGAACTCTAGACATATTCACTGAGATTGGTACAGGAGTATATCCTTCATTTATCCATTTGTTAATCGTCTTACAAACCTCTTCAAATACAAACATGTCAACATTTACAATGAAACCATTCTTTTCAAATAAAGGTATAAAGTCTATAGGTGAAATAAATCCCATTTCTGGGCTATCCCATCTTATCAGAGCTTCTGCTCCCTCAATTTCATTTCCATCATTTAGACTATATTTAGGCTGATAATACACTATAAATTCATCTTTTTCTAAAGCTTTATTCATATTATCTTCCAATCGTTTTTCATTATACAGTCGATTTCTTGTCTCTTCATTAAAAAATGAATATGAGTGTTCGTATTTTTCTTTTTTAGTTTTTGCTGCAATATTTGCTCTGTCAATTAACAGGTCAATCTTTTGAGCATCATCTTTTTCAGTGATTTTATATATTCCACTTGATATAACAATTTTATATTTAGATGAATTATTAGTACTTAAGTTACAAATTTCATTATTTATTTTAGACAATCTACTTAAAAGTTCATCTTCAGTACTGCAAAAAACCAATAGTATAAAATGGTCATTATCCATCCTAGCACAAAGCTCAAATTTATTCATATTATTATTTAAAACATGTGCAATATGAATTAATATCTTATTTCCCTCAGAATAACCAAACATCTCATTTATATATTTAAATTTATTTACATCTAACTGCACCAAGTAGAAATCATCTCGATAGTAATTTTTTAAAATATATATAGAATCTTTTCTAAATTTTTCCTTGTTTTTTATTCCACTTAAAGAATCATAATAAGCCAACTTTTTAAGTTGGTCTATTAACTTAGCATTACTTAATTTCCACAATATCATAAATATTAATATATAGAAATATAATTTTATTATAAAATTAATTATTAGGCTTTTAAAATTTTCAAATATATCACATTTTGATATTAAAGTCCAATTAGTATCCTTAATATTTGTATATTTTACATTATATAATCTCCAGTTATTCCAATATAAAAAACTACTTTTTTGTTTTTCATTTATATTTTTTAAAATTTCATCTTTAGTACTTCCTATGATATTCCCTTCTAAACTCAAAGTATTACTTTTATTATTGATAGAGTTTTTATCCGATTCAGAAATAAGAGTATAATCTTTATCTATCATTAGAAATTTAATAGAATCCTCAAAGTTACTTCTACTCACTATCTTATTTACATTTTGAAAATAAAAAGACGCAAAAATGGTTCCTGTTACCTCATTGTTTTTTACAATAGGCATATATATAATAAACACTTTATCACCTGTAACATTACTAGTCTCAATGTCTGAAACTACTACTTGCTTAGTTTTAATTGCTTTCTTAAAACCAACCTTATTTTTTATTGAACCAACTTTTTCCCTATATGTACTTGAAACATTTCCTTCTGTATCTGTTATACCAATCATAAAAAGATTATATTCTTTTTGATATGGTCTTAATAATTTTCCTTTTTCAATTAGAGATATCTCACTATTAGAAAATCTATCATCTTGACTAAGAGCTTTTAATAAGGAAGTGTTTGTTTTTAAATAGTCCTCAAGCTCTCTTTTAGATGCCTCAAGCATATTTTCAGAAGTAACCTTCATAGAATTACTTGCACATATAATTGTGCTTGTGAAATCAATCAAGACTAATAACATTAATAAAATTAATATGTGTTTAAAAATTAGTCCATCAAATACTTTTTCTTTTCTTCTCATATTAAAACACCATTAATTATATAATTTATTTTTTTGTTATCTAATGTTAGATTTAGCAAATTTAATTTTGTTATCAACACATTATTACCTCCTTATAAAACCTTTATTGTATACCATTTTATCACAATTATGTCTAATTATGGTAGAATAGTGTCAAATATTACGACAATAACAATTGTACAATTAAAAAATACCAAGCCAGAAATTATATTCTAGCTTGGTATTTTTAATTTACAAATTAAGCATTAACTTTTGCTTTTAAGTATTCATCTATTGAGGCTGCTGCTGTTTTACCAGCTCCCATTGCAGATATTACTGTTGCTGCTCCAGTAACAGCATCTCCACCTGCAAATACTCCTTCTTTAGAAGTTTGTCCATTTTCATCTGTTATTAGACATCTTCTCTTATTTATATCAAGACTCTTTGTCGTAGAAGATATTAATGGATTTGGACTTGTTCCAAGTGACATTATAACTGTATCTACATCAAGTACAAATTCAGAACCTTCTATTTCTATAGGTCTTCTTCTTCCAGAATCATCTGGTTCTCCTAATTCCATTCTTATACAAACCATACCTTTAACATATCCATTTTCATCTACTAAAATTTCTTTAGGATTTGTCAATGTATTAAATATAATACCTTCTTCTTTTGCATGGTGTACTTCTTCAGCTCTTGCTGGAAGCTCTTTTTCACTTCTTCTATAAACTATATATGATTCTGAACCTAATCTTAATGCAGTTCTAGCAGCGTCCATAGCAACATTTCCACCACCAACTACAGCAACTTTTTTACCAGAACTAATAGGTGTGTCATAATCATCTCTGTAAGCTTTCATTAAGTTTACTCTAGTTAAGAATTCATTTGCAGAAAATACCCCATTTGCATTCTCTCCTGGTATATTCATAAACATTGGAAGACCTGCTCCTGAACCTATGAATATAGCTTCAAATCCTTCATCTTCTATAAGCTCATCTACTGTTATTGTCTTACCAACAATTACATTAGTTTCTATTTTTACACCTAATTTTCTTATATTATCTATTTCAGGTTGAACAACAGCTTGTTTTGGAAGTCTAAATTCAGGTATACCATAAGTTAAAACTCCACCTGGCTCATGCATTGCTTCAAAGATTGTTACATCATAACCTTTTTTGGCTAAATCACCAGCACAAGCTAGTCCTGCTGGACCACTTCCTATTACTGCTACTTTTTGATTTTTCTTAGGCTCTGTATCAGATAAATTTATATCATTTTCTTTTGACCAATCTGCTACAAATCTTTCTAGTTTACCTATTGATACTGCATCTGATTTTATTCCAAGTATACATACACCTTCACATTGACTTTCTTGTGGGCATACTCTACCACAAACAGCTGGTAATGAACTACTCTTAGCTATTACTTTAGCAGCACCTTCTATATCATCTTCTTTAACTTTTGTTATAAATCCTGGAATATCTATTCCTACTGGACATCCACCTACACATTTTGGTTTTTTACAAGCCAAACATCTATTAGCTTCTGCCATAGCTTCTTCTTTATTGTATCCTAAACACACTTCATCAAAATTTTTTGCTCTTACAGCAGGTTCTTGTTCTCTAACTGGTACTTTTACTTTTTTAGCATCCATTATTTGTTACCTCCACATCCACACTTACTATGATGATGACTATCGCCTTCTTCAAGTTTTAGCATAGCTCTTCCTTCTTGAGTCTTGTACATAGATTGTCTTCTCATTGCTTGGTCAAAGTCAACTAAATGTCCGTCAAATTCTGGACCATCTACACATGCAAACTTAGTTTCATCTCCAACACTAACTCTACAACCACCACACATACCTGTTCCATCAATCATTATTGTATTTAAACTTACTATAGTAGGTATATTTAACTCTTTAGTTAATTGGCACATAAATTTCATCATTATCATTGGTCCAATTACGATTGCTTGGTCATATTTTTTGCCTTGATTATCAACTAAATCTTTTAATAAGTCTGTAACTCTTCCATTAAATCCATATGTACCATCATCTGTTGATACGTATACGTTTTTAGCTACTTCTCTCATATCATCTTCTAATATTATTAATTCTTTAGTTCTTGCACCAATTATTACATCTACATCTAATCCATTCTCTTTAAACCATTTAACTTGTGGATACACTGGAGCAGAACCAACTCCACCAGCTACAAATAATATTTTTTTATTTTTTAATTCTTCTATATCTTCATGTATAAATTCACTTGCTTGTCCTAATGGTCCTACAAAGTCCATTACAAAATCGTTTTCTTCAAACATTGCTAATTTTTTAGTTGAAGCACCAACTGTCTGGAATACAATAGTTACTGTTCCTTTTTCTCTATCATAGTCAGCTATTGTTAGAGGAATTCTTTCTCCCTTTTCGTCATTCTTAATTATTATAAATTGACCAGGTTGAGAAGATTTTGCAACTCTAGGCGCCTCTATTTCCATCAAATAAATACTATCTGTTAATTGTCTCTTACTAACTATTCTATTACTCATCTCGCTATTCTCCATTCTAACAAATATATTTTTCCCACTCTAAATTTAATTAAAAACATAAACACACAAAACTATAACTTATTATAATATAATATTAGTTCTTGATTAATTGTTTTGTATTGGACATCCCCCCTATAAAATAATTATAACTGCCCAAACTACAAATAGTTGATATTAACAAATTTCTTTTAATTGCCAATAAACACTAAGTCTATATCATATGTCTAATTTGTTATAGATTTAACCTAATACACACTTAAAGTATACTATATTATGCCAAATTTGTAACAAAAATTTTATAAATACATAATAAAATTTTTTTATTCAATTATTTATTTAATAAATTAACTTAGGTTTTCATAATAACACTAATTTCTTTAAAAACTAAACGTGTGTAAGGCTTTAATCTATTGCAATACCAGCTTTCATATTATTTAAAATACACCCTTATTTTATTATATATCTAAAATTTTCAATATTCATTAATTATTTGAATTTTTATATAAAATTTTTACAATTTCTAAAGATTTATTTACTTATGTAATAAATTATAATAATATTAATTTATAAAGTTAATAATTAATATAGATTAAAATAAAAATAATATAAGCATAGGAGGTACATTCTTTGAAAAACATTATTTCTGCAAAAGAACTTATATCAAAGCTAGAACAAAATGATAATCTAGTCATTATAGATTGTAGATTTGACCTTATTAATAGAACTTATGGTATTGATTCTTATAAAAAAGGACACATAAAAGGTAGCTTCATCTTAGATATAGACAAGGATTTATCGTCTCCTACAAAAGAACATGGTGGTAAAAATCCTTTACAAGACCCTTTCATATTAAAAGAAAAGTTAGAAAAAATGGGCGTTGATAACGATACTACAATTGTAACTTATGATGATGGAGATTTAAATGGAGCTTGTAGATTATTTTTCCAATTAAAACATTTAGGTCTTAAAAAGGTCTATGTACTAGATGGAGGAATAACTTCTTTCGTAAACGAAGGCGGAGAACTAGAAGAAAAAATAAATATTCCAAATTGCACAGGTAAAGAAATTAAACCAAATATAAATGATGATTTAGTTGTGCCAATGGAATATGTTAAATCTAAATTATATAAAAAAGATACTGTAATCATAGATTGTCGTGCCAACGAAAGATATCAAGGTCTAGTTGAGCCTGCTTATTCAAAAGCTGGTCATATACCTAGTGCTAAGAATTATTTTTGTAAGGATTTAATAAAAAGTAATTTTGAAAATGGTTCACTTAAAGACATGGAATTTTTAAAAGATTTCTTCAAAGATTTAAATACTTATGATGAAGTAATTTTATCTTGTGGTTCAGGAATATCTGCTTGTGTCAATAGTCTTGCTCTTAGAGAGCTTGACATCCCTCATAAGATTTATGTTGGTAGCTTTAGCGACTGGATTAGCTATGATGACAATGAAATTAAGACTGGTCAAGAATAAAACTAATAACATATAAAATCAGTCTATAATATCTTAAATATTATAAAATATCATAAAGGCGTTAGTCATTTAGACTTTCGCCTTTAATTGGTATTTCATATACATTTTTAAATTCATCATATATACATTTTAATAATATTAATAAACTGCAACATGACCATCACATCTTGATTCTGTTGCACAGATATAACTTTCTTGTTCTGTTTTGAATATTATTTGACCTCTTCCCATATCAACACTATCATTAATTACTTTTATTTCATGCCCTTTTTCAATTAATGAATCTATTATGTGTTTTGGCATATCTGATTCAACTTCTATTTTCTTGCCTTCTATCCATTGCCATCTTGGAGCATCTAGTGCCTCTTGAGGATTTAGACCAAAATCTATCATGTTTGTTAGTACTTGAACATGTCCTTGTGGTTGCATAAATGCACCCATTACACCAAATGGTCCTATTGCTTTATCTTCTTTGCCTAAAAATCCAGGTATTATAGTATGGTAAGGTTTTTTAAATGGTTTTACTACGTTATGATGTTTAGGGTCTAAGTTAAAATTATTCCCTCTACTATGTAATGCAATCCCAGTGTTTGGTATCACAATTCCAGAACCAAAGTTTATATAGTTACTTTGTATATATGAAACCATATTTCCATCTTTATCAGCAGTACAAAGATACACTGTACCACCACAGTATGGCTCTCCTTCACTTGGATATAGAGCCTTTTTGTTATCGATTAATGAACTTCTTTTTTTGGCATACTCTTGATTTAATAAATCTTGAACCTTCACCTTCATGTGTTCTATATCAGTTACATAAGTTTTAGAATCTGCAAAAGCTAATTTTAAACTTTCTATAATCTTATGTATATCTTCCACATTTTCTATGTTTCCTTCTATATCTAATTCTTTTAATATATTAAGCGCCATTAAAACTGTTATCCCATGTCCATTTGGTGGAATTTCAAATATTTTATATCCTTTATATTCTGTGCTTATAGGCTCTACCCATGTTGGATAAAAACGCTCTAAATCACTTTTTCTTATAGCTCCATCAAATTTTCTAGAATATTCATCTATTTTATCAGCAAGTCTTCCTCTATAAAAGCTTTCAGATTGAGTATCTGCTATTTCTTCTAATGTATTTGCATGTTCTTCACATATAAATATATCTCCAGCTTCTGGAGCTTTGCCTTTTTTAGAAAATGTATCAAACCATGGTTTGAATTCTTCCCCAACAAGTTCTTTTTCATATAATTCATATGATTTTTTCCACACTTTAGCCACATTAGGAGATACTACATAACCTTCTCTCGCATAGTTTATTGCTGGAGATAAACATTCCCTTAAACTAAGCTTGCCATACTTTTTATTTAATTCTGCCCAAGCTGCAGGTATTCCAGGTACAGTTACTGCTCCAAATCCATACTTAGGCATTTCCTCAAGATTACCATAATTATTTAATTCCATCTTTTCTGGAGCAAAACCACTAGAGTTTAGAGCATGCAATCGTTTTTCTTCTTCTATCCAAACAAGAGCATATGCATCTCCACCAATCCCATTGCTTGTTGGTTCTACCACTGCTAATGTAGCAGCTGTTGCAACTGCTGCATCTATAGCATTTCCACCTTTTTTTAATATTTCAAGCCCAGCTTGAGATGCCAGTGGTGTTGATGTTGCAACTGCTCCATTTTTAGCATATACGACATTTCTTATTGATGAATATTTATGTTGATAAGCGTTAAACTTCATAAACTTCAACTCCTTGTCATTTTTTATTTGATGTTTTTCCTAAATTTATTATATAACATCAGGTAACACAACTGATATAAAATATATACTTTTTCCAAATCTTAATTTTTTCATCTTAATATATCCCCTAAGATTTTATACCTTAGCTTAAAACAACTTAATTTATTCTATTATCATATTTTGAGCATATTTTAAGGTTAAAAAATAATATATAAAGTATCCTATATAATAAATGACTAGAGTTATGATAATTGGAGTAATTAATGACCTAGGTATAAACTTTCGTGCAATTGACATTGCAAATAGATTATGAACTGTACCTACGACTAATGGAAGTAAAAATACAACTTTTAATTGTTTTGATATTATTTTCTCAATATCTTTGTTGTTTGCTCCAAGTTTTATTAATATAATGTATCTTTCTTTATCATCATATATACTTGATAGTTGCTTAAACAAAATTATGCTACCTGTACATAAAAGAAATACTACAGATAAAAATATACCTATAAATAACATAAGACCACTTAATTTTATCAAATTATTATAGTTCTCATTCCTTGATGTAAAATTAAAAGGATAAGTAAATTTCATATTTTTATTCACTATATTTTTCAATTTTAAAGTTAAATCAAGTCCTTTCTTTTCGTTATCTATGTCAATTAATCTTATTAGTCTAGAGCTTCTGTCTGACTTTAACTGATTAAAAATTTTATCTTTTACTACAACTAAATCGAATGTAGATTGTGAATTTATTTCTGGTTCTAAAATATTTTCTTGTACTTTAAGAAGATTTGTACCATATTCTTTTTCTCCTTTAATGTATAGCTTTATTTCTTTAGTATTAAAATTTTCTAAAAATATTTTCTTATATGAATCAGAAACATAATACGCATATTCATTCGAGGATAAATCTTTATAACCTACATTCTGATACTGTCTTAATTTTTTAAAATCACTTTCTTTAATTAAGTCCACAGATATTCTATCTTTTCTTTGATTAGTTGCATTTTTATAATACATTTCAAAGATTATATTTTTGTCTATGAGCTCTATTGTTTTATCAAAGATTACCTTATTATTTTTTTTATATTTATATAACAAATCGTCAATTTCTTTATTTACATGATTATTTTCTGCATTTACAGTATAACTGTATTTGTAATTTTCACTTATATTTCTATCTATATCATAATAAAGTGATATGGTAAATCCTAGCATGGTTACACTTGTAGCTATTAATATTGATATTATAGCCAGTATCCTACTATTGCTCTTCAATTTAAATCCAAGTTCAGAAAAAGCAATTAGATTTCTTCCTTTATAATAAAATTTTTTTTTCTTCCTAACAGCGTCAATGATTATAGACATAACTGATGAGAAGAATAAAAAAGTTCCTGGTATTATTGTAATTAATATAAAAATTGAAAGCATAATATTCTCAGCAATAAAATAACTAATTGACATAAGATAAGAAATTGTTATTAGTAAAATACCAAGTATTCCTTTTAACCTTATACATTTTTTAGTTGTATGCTTTTCTGGCAATTTATTAAATAATTCTACAACCCTTTTATTTCTGATTATCATAGTATTTCTTATTCCAATAGCTATGAATATTATTAAAAATACAACTAGTGTTTGAACTAAAGCCTTTGCACTTAAATTCATCTTTACTACTATCATTTCATTCATTAACTTTACAAGTATCATAGTCATAAGCTTTGAAAATAACAAACCTAAAAATATTCCTATTAATATTGCAAGTATCCCCATCAAAAAAGTCTCATATAAAAATACTCTTCCTATCTGACTTTTCCTCATTCCAAGTAAACTATAAGTACCCACCTCTCGTCTACGTCTATTAAAAAAAAATGAGTTCGAATAATATATAAATAAGAAAACAAATATAATTATTACAATCGAACTTGTGTTAATACTTATCCTGGTTTTATTTCCAAGTGAGTTTAAAGCTTCATTATACTCTATAGATTTAAAACTGAAAAATACAAACACGCTAAATACAATTGAAATAAAATACATTAAATAGTTAAAAAAACTATTTTTTACATTTTGCATTGCAATTCTAAATAAACTCATTTTTATTAACTCCTCCAATTAAGGAAACTGTATTTACTATTTTATTATAGAATTCTCTAGTACTTTCCCCTTTAACAATTTCTGTAAATATTATTCCATCCTTTATAAAGAGTATCCTATCACAAAAACTTGCACATGTAGCATCGTGAGTTACCATTAATATCGTTCTATTATTATTTTTATTTAAGTTCAGTAGACAATTCAATAAATTCCTAGCAGATTTGGAATCTAATGCTCCTGTGGGTTCATCTGCAAGTATTAATGATGGTTTTGTTGCTATTGCCCTACAGACAGCTCCTCTTTGTTTCTGCCCTCCTGAAACTTCACTAGGATATTTATCTAATATTGATTCTATATCTAATTCTTTTGATATTTCTTGTATTCTATTTTCTATATTTGATACGCTTTCATTTTTTAAAGAAAGGGGCAGAATTATGTTTTCTTTTATTGTAAGAGTCTCTAGAAGATTAGAATCTTGAAACACAAATCCGAGATTATCACGTCTAAAATCTGCTAATTCATTTTGATTCATTTTAACAATATTCTTTCTATTTATATAAACCTCTCCTGATGAAGGTAAATCTATCGTAGAAATGATATTTAAAAGAGTTGATTTACCTGCACCAGATGAACCCATAATACCAACAAATTCTCCTTTATAAACCTTAAAACTTATTCCTCTTAGAGCTTCAAATTTTGAACCTCTTCTCCCATATTCTTTTTTTACATTTTCAACAGATAATACTTCTTCCATAGTTAAATAATCACCTCTCCTCATAATTAGTTATTTATTAATTCTCACAAATATATTATATATATTAAAATAGCTTTTAAACATTTAATTACATTAATTTAAAGTTACATTTATGTAAGTATTTATTCTATTTCTTCATTTTTATTGTAATTATGTTTAAAATATAATTTATCAAGTAAAATATAGTTATATTAATATAATTATTTTAGATTATAAGGTAGAAATATTTTAATTTATCAAGTAAAATAAGGTTATGTTAATATAACTATTTTGAATTAGGAGGTAAGAATGTTTAAAATAATGGTAATTGAAGATGATGTTTCATTAAAGAATATCATAGCAGAATGTCTTTCTAAATGGGGACATGATGTGTATCAAATAGAAAATCTTGAAAACATCATAGAAGAATTTAAAAACTATGAACCACAATTAGTTTTATTGGATATAAATCTTCCATTTTATGATGGTTTTCATTGGTGCAATGAAATAAGAAAAATTTCAAAAGTTCCTATAATCTTTATTTCTTCAAGAAACTCCAACATGGATGTAATAATGGGTGTAAATCTGGGAGCAGATGATTATATACAAAAACCATTTTCTATAGATGTTTTAGTAGCTAAAGTTAATGCACTCTTAAGAAGAACTTATAATTTTGTTGAGAATAATTCAAATCAAATTGTTCATAATGGTGTTATCTTAGATTTATCAACTGCGACCATAAAATATGAAGACAATATTGTTGAATTAACCAAAAACGAAATTAAGATTCTTCATGAGCTTATGAAATATAAGGGGCAAATAGTTAGCAGAAATAAACTTATGAAAAAATTATGGGATAATGATTGGTTTGTAGATGATAATACATTAACTGTAAATGTAAACCGAATACGAGTAAAATTAAATGAAATTGGGTTGGAAGATTTTATAGATACAAAACGAGGATTAGGTTATATAATCAATTAAAACAACTCTAAGTAGGTGAATTTATGAGCTTTAAAGATTTTCTCAAAGACAAACTCGGATTTTTGATATACAATTTTACTTTCTTAATTTTTACAATAGCAGTTATTCTTTTTTCCCCTGTAGAGATTTTTTTAACTGACACTATTTTATATATATTAATTATAAATGTCGTATTTTTATTGTTATATCTACTAATTAGCTACATAAAAAAGAATAAATTTTTAAATAACATAAAAAATGATATAGCTCAGATTAATAGCCATGATATAGAATTAATTAAATGTAAAAATGAAGAAAAAATATATTTGAACACCATTAAAAATTATCAATATAAGTGTAATAAAATAATAAACAATAATGTTAAGAAGTTTGAAGAAAATAAAGAGATTATGAGTATGTGGATACACGATATAAAGATGCCTATCGCAATAATAAAACTTACGCTTGAGCAGAATGAGGATTTAATTGATGAAAAAATTTCTAATGATATAGATAATGAAATATTTAGAATTGAAAATTCTGTTGAAAAAATTTTATATTTATCCAAACTTGAAGATTTTCATAAAGATTTTTTGATTCAAGAAGTGAACATTGAAAAAATTATTAGAGATATTATAAGAAAATATTCAAAATATTTTATTTCAAAAAAAATAATTTTAGGCTTAAATAATTTGAATTTTAAAGTTTTATCAGACGAGAAATGGCTCTACTTCATATTCGAGCAATTATTGAGTAATTCCCTAAAATATTCCTCATTAGGAGATAATATATCTATCTATTGCAAAACAACCAAAAATTATTTACAATTAAGAGTGGAAGATACTGGTTGTGGTATAAAAAAGGAAGATTTAAATCGAATATTCAATAAGGGATTTACAGGTAATAATGGAAGGAATAACGCTAAATCTACAGGACTTGGGCTTTATTTAGCAAAGGAACTTTGTGATAAACTTGGCCATAAAATTGATGTAGATTCAGAGTACAATCAATATACAAAATTTACTATTACATTCAAATGCGATTTATAGTATCTTAATATTGATAGTTTATTTCTATTTAACTTATATTCAACAGGCTTCTTAATAATGATTCTATATGTACATCCCAGTATATAATAAATAGTTTTTATAAAAAGGAGGAAGACATGTCTTTTCTAAAAAAATTTAAAAAGAAAAAATTTAGAAATAGCAGCTTCAAAAGTAACAACTTTAGAAGTAGTAGTTTTGGAAGTAGTGGCTTCAAAGCTAAAAATAAAGGTTTTAAAAACAATCCCTTTAAAAATAAAAGATTCAAAATTTATGCAGGAATAGTAATAATCATACTTCTAATTTTAGGGGTACTTGCTTACAATGATGCAAAAAACACTAAATTACAAGCTAATGAAAACTTTATAGAAACATATACTGTTCCTGAAAATGAGAAAATATTTATAAATGGTATGGTTGTTCCTAAACAGACTAAAGACTTTAATATTTCTGGAGATTATGAACTAAGTGCTGTTAATGTTACAAACGGTCAAAAAGTAAATCAAGGAGACCTTCTTTTTACTGCTAAAAATCCAACTATAATAGCAGAAATAGATAGTTTAAAATCACAACTTAGCCAATACAAAAAACAGAAAATATCACTTTCTGATATTACTGAAAATAGAGATGCTATAGCTTCTATAAATGCTCAGATAACTGCTTTAAACTCTCAAATAGCTTCTTTAGATAAGAAAGCATATGATAGTGTCACTGCTCCTTTTGATGGCACTGTATACTTAAATGACCAAACTGGAAATCCAGAACAACCAGCTTCATTTATGACTATTCAAGGTCTAGAGTTTTATATGAAAGGACAAGCAAGTGAGCAAGATTTACCTAAAATGAAAATTGACCAAATGGTTAATATATTAGTTTTCTCAACTGACCAAAAACTTACTGGTAGAATAAGTTTTATATCTGATAAGCCATCTACTCCAAATACTGAGATGGGAGCTCAACAGAATACTCTATCTTATTATGATATAAACATAGCATTTGATAATCAAGAAGGATTAGTAAATGGATTCCATCTTCAAGCATCACTTGAAGTAGCTAGTTCAAGCTTTAAAATACCAGCATCTTGTGTGCTTAAAGACAAAAAACACTCATATGTATTTAAGAATTTAGATGGTATATTGAAAAAACAAATTGTAGATGTAGCAAGTCAAAATGATGATTTTGCTGTAGTTAGAGGCGGTCTTGAGCAAGGCGATATAGTAATAAAACACCCTACTAAAGAAATGAAAGAAGGAAACCCAGTTCAAGGCGATGGCGTAACTGCAGGTTCTAATAATGGAGATGCTACTCCAAATAAAAAAGTAAAAGAAGTTACTATGGATGTGAATTAATTTACATATGTTAATAAAATTAGAAAATATTCAAAAGTATTATAAAGTAGGGAAAGATGAATTACATGTTTTAAAATCCTTAAACTTAGAAATTGATTCTGGAGAATTTGTAATGATAATGGGTAAATCTGGTAGTGGTAAAACTACTTTACTTAATATCTTAGGTTTTCTTGATGTATTTGATGAAGGAAGATATATATTTGATGGAACAGATGTAACTAATTTGAGTGAAAATGAACGTTCTGTTTTTAGAAATATTAATATTGGATTTGTTTTTCAACAATTTAATTTAATAGAAACTTTAAATGTATATCAAAATGTAGAGTTACCTCTAATCTACAATAAGGCGCTAAAAAAATCTGAAAGAGAAGAAATTGTTGAAGATAAATTAAAATCTGTTGGACTTTTGGATAAACTTAAACAAAAGCCTCTTCAGTTATCTGGTGGTCAGCAACAACGTGTAGCTATTGCACGCTGTCTGGCAAATGACCCTCAAATAATCTTTGCTGATGAACCAACAGGAGCGTTAGATAGCGAAACCAGCAAAGAAATTATGGAACTTTTGACAAAACTTAATGAACAAGGTAAGACTATAATAATGGTTACACATGATCAAGATTTAACTAAGTATGCAACTAAGGTCATACGACTTAAAGATGGTGTGTTTACTTCGGAGGTGTAATCATGAGCTTATTAAAAAATTCTTTGGCTAACTTAAAAGGACACAAACTTCGTGTCTTTGTAGCTTTACTTTGGATTATAATAGGAATAACTTCAGTAATACTTGTTAGTTCTATAGGTAATGGGTTTCAGAAAGAAATTAAAAAATCTGTAAACAATGTAAACCCTAATAAAACTACTATTTCGTTTGAATCTGCTGATAACACAGGCCTTACTGATGATATGAGTATATTTTTAAAACCATTTAATGCAAAAGACTTAGAAGAATTATCATTTGTTGAGGGTGTAGAAAGAATAGCTCCATCAAGAGATGGGTTTAATCTTGATTCAACTTATTCTTCACAAGCATTTTTTGATAAAAAGAGTACTTATGTTGATGTAGGACCAGTAAAAAAGGATTCTAAAATAAATTTAGTTTGTGGTAGAGATTTTTCTTTAGATGATGAAAAAAGAAAAGTAATTTTACTTACATTACAAAGTACAAGTGAAATTTTTGAAAACCCAGAAGATGCTTTAGGTAATGGTATCAATATAAATGGAACTATATTTGAAATAATTGGAGTACTAGATGATTCTCAGCAAAATCAAAATATGGGATTCTTTGGTGGTTATCAAGATATGCAGTTTACTACTTCTCTTATACCTAAAAAGGCTTTTGACAGTTTAATGAGTCAAAATTCTTATTCAAATGAAATCTATCAGTTAGATTTAGTGTCTTCTAATGGGTATAATGTGAATGAAGTTGCAAACAATGTTATAGCTAAACTATATGAGATGCATCCTGGTATCAATGGTTCTTATACTACACCAGACCCAACTGAACAGACAGCTTATCTTGAAAGCATTAATTCTAATGTAAACAAATATGTATCTATAATAACTGTAGTTGCAATGTTTGTTGGTGGTATTGGTGTAATGAATATAATGTATGTTTCTGTTATGGAAAGACAAAGAGAAATTGGTATAAGACGTGCTATTGGTGCAAAACCTAGGTCTATATTATTTCAGTTTTTAGTTGAGGCTGTATTTATAACAGTATGTGGTGGAATTTTAGGAACTATAGTTGGATTTATTGCTACTAATTATGTTTCTAAATACATTGGATTTGAAGCAATTCCTAGTTTAAATAGCTTATTTTACGCTATTGTAGCTACTATATTAACTGGGGTTGTGTTTGGTTTAATCCCAGCCTTTAAAGCCTCTAAACTAGACCCTATAAAGGCAATTTATAAGTAGACACTGTCTAAATTTATAATTTTTAGATTTACTTATATAAAACAGATTTAATATATAACGCACTATTATATATGATAGATTAAGAATTTAATCTTCTTCAAATATAGTAGTGCGTTCTTTAGTTTCTAGTCTATTATTTTTATTATAAAATCTGTTTTATTGTCACAGTAAGCATTAACATCATATCTATAAAGTTTTGCTAGTTTTTTCTTTAAGTTAGAATACTCTTTAACCTTATCTGGATTTAACCTTAAATAATCTCTAAATTTAATATGTTCTAAATATCCTTTTCCATTTTTAGGACATACATATAAATTATGTTCCATAAAGTCAGTTGTCTCATATAAAAAAGCTTCTCTTCCTTCTATATCTAAATTCCCAAGATGTCTATACCCTAATTTCTTTAATTTACTTATAACATCATTTAAGTAATTGTAGTTTTCAATTACTATATCAACATCCAATCTTGGCTTTGCAGAAAGCCCCTCAACAGAAGTACTACCAACATGCTCTATTTTTAAAATTGAATCTCCTAATACCTTTTCTAGTGTAGATTTTAACTTTTCAAACTCATACTTCCAATTTGGATTATATTCTACTACTTCAACAATCTTTGTAGTTAATCCAGTTACTTCTAGTTGATAGATATCATGTTTCATTACTTTTCCTTTGTAAATCTTATCATACTCTGATGTTTTTTTCATACCTAGTCTTTTTGCTACATTTATAGATGCTGTATTTTCAGGTCTTATATCTGCTACTATAGTATCTGCACTTAGATTTTTAATAGCATAATCTATACAAGCAATTGCACCTTCAGTAGCATATCCCTGGTTCCAATATTCTTTTTTTATTATATATCCTATTCCTAATCCTATGTCCTGCTTTATAAGACCTATCTGTCCAACTACATCTTCTCTTTCCTTATCTATAGCAATAAAGTATCCATATCCATCATTATCGTATCTTTGTATATTTCTATCAATCCATTCTAAAACTTCTTCATCAGAGAAAGCATGTTCCCAAGCATACATTACCTCTATATCTTGTAAAATCTTACTTATTTCCTCAAGGTCATTATGATTCATCTTCCTAATATATAATCTTTTACTTTCAATCATTGTATTCACCGCCTTTAAAAGATACTGCTAAGTTAAGCGTTATATACAATCTCTCCATTACATATTGTATAATTAACCTTGCCATATAAAGTCTTACCTTTAAATGGTGAGTTATCAGCTTTAGACACAAAGCTTTCAACTGTCCATTCTTCTTCAGGATTAAATATAACAATATCTGCTATTGCACCTTCTTCTATAAAACCAGCATTTAAATTGTATAATTTTGCAGGGTTTGTAGACATTTTTTCGATTAATTGCATCATACTAAGATGGTTTTTATGAACTAAGTTTGTTATTCCAAGAGATAAAGAAGTCTCTAACCCAATAATTCCACTTGGAGCTTTTATGAATTCTCTGTCTTTTTCTTCTTTACTATGAGGTGCATGGTCTGTTGCTATTATCTCAATAGTACCATCATTTAATCCCTCTATAATCTTATCTCTATCCCACTTACTTCTTAAAGGTGGATTCATTTTTGCATTTGTTCCAAACTCTAATACATCTTCTTCAGTCAATGTAAAGTGGTGTGGTGAAGCTTCTGCAACTACATTTGCACCAAGGTATTTTGCAAATCTAACCATATCAACAGATACTCCAGAACTTATATGTTGTATATCAATCTTCGCACCAGTTTTTAGTGCCAGCATACAATCCCTAGCTACCATAACATCTTCTGCCACACTTGATGCGCCCTTTAATCCTATCTCTGAAGCTATTTTTCCTGCGTTCACACCTGGATTTCCAACTAAAGAAGGGTCTTCTTCATGAAAACTAAGTGGTACATCCAATTCTTTTGCTTTAATCATAGCTTCCATAATTAGATTGCTATCCATTAGAGGTAAACCATCATCAGTAAACCCAGGTACACCAGCTTTTTTAAGATTTTCCATATCAACCAATTCTTTACCTTCAAAACATTTAGTTATAGCAGCTGCTTGTAAAACATTTATACATGCACTTTTTGACTTTTCCTTAATATAATTAAAAGTATCTTCATTATCTACAATAGGATTAGTATTTGCCATGCATATAACAGTTGTAAATCCTCCTCTAGCAGCAGCTTTAGCTCCACTTTCTATATCTTCTTTATATGTAAATCCTGGGTCTCTAAAGTGAACATGTACATCTACTAGACCTGGCGCAATTATATTACCACTAGCATCTATTACCTTTTCATACTCATCACTTTCATCAAATTTACCTATTTTATAAATTTTATTTTCTTTTATAATTAAATCAATTTTCTCATCTTTTTGACTCTTAGGGTCTATCACTCTACCATTTTTAATTAAAATCATCTTATTTCTCCTTTATACTTTTCATTTATATAGACTCATATAATATTATACATTATTTTACATACTTAAATACAAAATTACGTTTGACATCAATAGCCTTTTTAGGACAAAGTTCATGGCAACAGTAACATCGTATACATTTACTTAAGTCTATAATGGCTCCCTTAGTTCCCATTTCTATAGTACTTGCAGGGCAAGCTTCTTTACATTTTCCACATTTTATACAATCTTGGAATCTAACCACAGGTTTTGGTGTTATAAGTTTTGAAATAGGCTCATTTAAAAATTTTGGTAGTTTTACAGAAAATAATCTTAAGTCTTTACTTACATTTGGAACCTTATAGTCTTTTATAATTAAATCATCTATATCTTCTCCTACAATCTCAATATCTGAAAAATCTGCTTCTATATAACCTCTTTTTATAGCACCTCTAATTGTAGCAACTCTATTTGGAAGTAAGCTTATAATCTTACATGCAACTACATCTATAGCATATGGATTTTGTGATGCTAATAATACACCTATTTCTCGAGTGGTTCCAGCTGAGGGACCATCACCTTCCATACCTACTATTCCATCCATAATTGTCAATGTCGGTTTCACATAATCACAAATATCCAAAAGCACATTTTCGCAAAATAATTCTTCTGTAGGAAATCTATAATGTATTTCTGCTTTTTTCAATCCAGCTATACATCCATACATATTTTTTGTACCACCAGTAAAAGTTGCCATCATATGTGTCTTTAATTTGCAAAGATTTATTACATAGTCTGCATCTACTATTGGTTTAATAATATCCATATATTTTAAAACATGTGCTTTTTCACTATGTATCTTAACATCTGAAACATCATAATTTAACTTAATACCCAAATCATTTGCTACCTCTTCAATTCCAGATGCCTTATATATACTTTTAAGAGAACTTTGATTATATGGACCACCTGGGCTATCTGCTATTGTAATATCACAATCTAACTCTAAAAGCTTTTCACATACAACTCTCACAACCATAGGATGTGTAGTTGTAGCTTCTTCAGGTCTTTTCTTCATCAATAAATTTGGTTTTACGAGTACTTTACTTCCTTTTTTAACAAATTTATCAATTCCTCCAATATCATCTAAATTTTTTTCAATAGAACACCTCACATCTTCATAATTGTAAGTTTTGCAACTCCTAACAGATACTGATTTCATATTATTTCCACCTTTTTATCACAACAGTTTATTTTTATAATTTAAAAAAGGAGAAACCAAAGTTTCTCCTTTTAATCTATATTTTTAATTATTATTTTCCAAAATGTCTGTTTAATAATCCTAAGAATGCTTTACCATGTCTAGCTTCATCTTTACACATTTCATGTACTGTATCATGTATAGCATCTAATCCTAATTCTTTAGCTCTCTTAGCTAATTTTAATTTTCCATCAGTTGCACCATACTCAGCGTCAACTCTAACTCTTAAGTTTTCTTTTGTATCTGCAACTACAACTTCTCCAAGAAGTTCTGCAAATTTAGCAGCATGCTCAGCTTCTTCAAAAGCTATTCTCTTATAAGCTTCTGCTACTTCTGGATAACCTTCTCTATCAGCTTGTCTACTCATTGCTAAGTACATTCCTACCTCTGTACATTCACCAGTAAAGTTAGCTCTTAATCCTTCGATTATTTCTGCATCTACACCTTGAGCTACTCCTATTCTATGTTCGTCAGCCCAAACCATTTCGCCTTTCATTTCTTCGAATTTATCAGCTCCAACTTTACATACTGGACATTGTGCTGGTGCAGCATCTCCTTCATGTATATATCCACATACTGTACAAACAAATTTTTTCATAATTAATTTCCTCCCAATTTTATATAATTAAATTTTTATTTTTAAGTTTAATAACTTGCTACAAGAATATATATACCCCCGGCTTTGTAGTTTAAACACTAAAAATAAAATTTATTTCCTAATTAATTTTATCACTTTGAAACACCAGTATCAACCAAGTTTTGATGTCAAATTTCTACATAATACATAGTTTATTTGATTAATTAGGAAATAACTGTCTTATTAAATACTTTCTAATGAAGACTCTTTTGAATCTTTAAGTTTCACTTTTTTGCTCTTTAAAAAAGATAATTTAGTTTCTGCTGTTATGATTGCAACAAATATTAATATACTACCAATAACCAATTTTGCTGTAATAAGTTCCTTTAGAATTATTATAGAAAATATAGTACCAAATACAGCTTCTGTAGATAATATTATAGCTGTTCTAGTTCCATCAACTCTTTTTTGACATATAGTTTGGAACAAAAATCCTATTGTAGTACTAAATATAGCTAGATATATAGTTCCCATATATCCAGATAATTCAGCTTCCATTTTCAATTGCCCTGCAAATGTCTGAACTACTAAAGACATTAAAAATGCTACAGTAAATTGAACAGCTGTTAATGCCATTGGGTTATTATCTTTTGCAAACTCACTTGTAAAGAATATGTGAAATGCAAATCCAAATGAACATATAAGTGTTAGTAAATCTCCAAAATTGATAGAAAAATCTGCTTCTAAAGAAAGTATTCCAATCCCTACAAGAGCTACTAAACTACTTATTATCCCTATCTTATCAAGTTTTCTTTTATAAATTATAAATCCTATGAATGGAACTATTACAACATTTGCTGCTGTTATAAAAGCATTCTTAGATGGTGTAGTGTACATAAGTCCAATGGTTTGTACTGTGAAAGCCAAGAATAAAAATATTCCTAAAAGTCCTCCTGCCTTTAACAATTTTTTTCCCATACTAGCACGAATCTGTTTAAAAAACAGTAAGTTCATAATTACGGCTGCTAAGAAGAATCTTAAAGTTATGATTTGTAGAGGTGTAAGCCCACCGTCTAATGCAAATTGGGTTGCTACAAAGCCACTTCCCCATATAATTGCTATAAATATTAGTCCTATTTCTCCAAAGTATTTTTTCAATAAAGCTCCCTCCTTTTTATTTTTTTGCAAAATTATAAACCCCCTAAACAGCAAGAGAGTTTTTCTATAAGCATTACTATAAAAATATAGTAAATTTTTTCAGTATTTTAAATCCAGATTTATATCTATCATGAGCTCAGATTTATATCCACTATTTAACAGTAATATATTAATCATTTTTTGTAAACACCTTTTTAATAAATTTTTATTTTTTTTACTTATACTAAATTTTTTTATAGATAACTTCAGTATATTATATATTCATATTATGCAAATAATGTCAAATAAGTTACACTTTGGTTATCTTAGTTACAACTTTGTCGGTTTACTTTTTCTACTTTCTTCGATATAATTATAATATATTTTTGATACAATTCGACAAAAGGGGGAATGCTGTACTTATGGTAAAAAGAAGAAAAAAGAAAACTATTACACTTACTATAATTGTTGTAATAGTTATTGGTATTTTTTCTATGGCATGGGCGGATATGTCTAGAAAAAAAGAAATTAAAGAAACTCAAGAAAGACTTAAAGCTGAAAGGCTGGAAAAAGAAAGAATCGAAAAAGAAAAAAACGAACCTATTATTGGTGCAAAAAAAGAAGCTACAAAAGAATATGGATATGATGCAAAATTAGTTTGGGATAAACTTAGCAAATACGACTATTCAAACAATGGAGAAAAGATAGTCTTTCTTACATTTGATGATGGACCATCTACTACAAATACTCCACAAGTCCTAGATATCTTAAAAAAACATAGTGTTAGGGGAACTTTCTTTATTAAAGGTGATTCACTTGAAAGAAATGGTGCTAATGAAATTTTAAAAAGAACATTTGATGAAGGAAATGCAATAGCTCATCACTCTTACACTCACGACTATAAAAAACTATATCCTGGCAGAAGCCTAAATCTTGATACATTCGTAAATGAACTTAACAAAACTGATGAAGCTATGAAAAAAGTTTTAGGAAAGAATTTCTCATCAAATGTGGTTAGATGCCCAGGTGGATATATGTCTTGGAAGAATATGGAGCCTCTAGGTAACTACTTAAAAGAGAAAAATATGGCATCAATTGATTGGAATGCTTTAAATGCTGATGCAGAAGGTAAAAAGAAAAATGCTCAAGAGTTATTTGAACATGCAAAAAAATCTTCTGAAGGTAAAGAAATGGTTGTTCTTTTAATGCATGATACTTATGGAAAACAAGAAACAGTAAATGCGTTAGACCAAATTATAACATATTTTAAAGACAATGGTTATCAATTTAAGATTTTAATATAATAAAAAAGGGGTTGTCTCAAAATAGAGACATCCCTTTTATTTTAATCTATTTTACTAGTTCAATTTTTACAAATTTTTTCTTTCCTATTTGAACAACTAATTCACTTTCTTTAACAATGTCACTTAAGTCCTCTACTTTTTCACTATTTACCTTTACTCCACCTTGAGAAGCTAATCTTCTAACTTCACTCTTGCTCTTAACAATCTCATTAGCAACTAATACTTCAATTAAATCAAATCCTTCTTCCTTAACTTGAATTGTTTGTATATCTTCAGGTATTTGACCTTTTTGGAATACAGACTTAAATCTTTCTTCAGCTTCTTTAGCAGATTCTTCTCCATGATATAATGTAACTATTTCTCTCGCTAAGTTCATTTTTATATCTCTTGGATTTACTGAACCGTCTTTTAACTGAGATTCTATTTTATTAACTTCATCAGGATGAACATCAGTTACTAAATTATAGTATTTAATTATAAGTTCATCAGGAATTTCCATAGATTTCTGGTACATTATTCCTGCTTCTTCATCTATCCCAATATAGTTACCTAAACTCTTACTCATTTTTTCTTTTCCATCTAATCCTTCTATTAAAGGCATCATTATTACTATTTGAGACTCCATACCAAACTCTCTTTGTAATGATCTTCCCATCAATAAGTTAAATCTTTGGTCAGTTCCACCAAGCTCTATATCAGCTTCTAACGCTATAGAATCATATGCTTGCATTAATGGATAGAAGAATTCATGTACTGATATTGGCATTTGCCCTTCATATCTCTTCTTGAAATCTTCTCTTTCTAACATTCTTGCAACAGTAATAGTTGCTGCTAATTTTATTACATCTTCAAAATTTAATTTAGCTAACCACTCACTATTAAATCTTACAATAGTTTTTTCTTTATCTAAAACTTTGAAAATCTGTTCTTCATAAGTTTTCGCATTTGCAAGAACTTGTTCTGTTGTTAAAGCCTTTCTAGCCTTAGATTTTCCAGTTGGGTCTCCAATTTTACCTGTAAAGTCTCCAATTATTATTACTATTTGGTGACCTAAATCTTGTAGTTGCTTCATCTTTCTAAGAACTACTGTATGCCCTAAATGTATATCTGGAGCACTTGGGTCTAGACCCAATTTTACTATCATAGGTTTTCCTTCTTTTTCTGATTTAATAAGCTTTTCTCTTAACTCTTTTTCATCTATTAAATCGTCTACACCTTTCATAATTATTCGTATTTGCTCGTCTATCGATTTCATTTTTCATTCCTCCTAAAATATTTATATAATCTTTAATTTTTATTTTTATAATAAAAAAAGCTTTCATCCTATTAAAAGGACGAAAGCATTGCTTACGTGTTACCACCTTAGTTCATCAATATCTCACGATATTAATCTCTTAGAGTATAATTATATATACCCAAGTACTATAACGTGTACTACTCCGATATCTCTTAATGGTTGTTATCTTTCAGAGATAGTGCTCTGAGATGTATTCAAACTAAATCAATTTATTCCATTTCACCAAACTGGAACTCTCTGTTAAATAAAACTTAGCTCTACTTCTTCTCTTCATAGCATTTATATATTCAGATTATTTCATCAATTACAAGAATTTTTTCTTAACTTACTCATAATATATTATTATTTTTACATTTTGTCAACCTTTTTTATTATTATATACATGTTTTTTTACATTATACTATCTTTTTATATTTTTTACCAATATCTAAAATTTATTTTTCAATTAAGATATTAATTTGTTTATTGACAATATTAGTCTGATTCAATCTTATATTTATTTTCTTATTTAAAAACGCATTTACTATTATTAAACCAACCATAGTCACATTAAACATAAAAAATAATAATAAAATTATTATTAAAAAAGAAATTCTAGCATATAATAATTTTCTAAATTTAGATATTATAAAATTTTGCAACGACATGCATGAATCTCTAACTATAAAATAAACACATAAGTAAGCAATTGATATTAAGATTGTTTTTAAATAAACAAAATCAACTTTAATATTTAATAACTTTAAAATTTTAAAAATCACTAAATAAGAAACACATATGTAAAAAACTTTCTTAGAACAACATAAAAATTGATTTAGACTTCTAAAGTTTTTAAATATCAAATATTTTTTTAAAGAATTTGAACCTAATATATGCAATTTATGTCCTAAAATCAAACTTAAAAAATATATACAAAAGACCATCCCAAATGGAAACAATGCTATCATCAAATAATAAATAATATTTGCATATCCATTAAAATAAATTAATTTACTATATTCCTGAAATTCTTTCATAAAACTATAACCTATTAATGCTGAAGCATATATATCAATAAAAACCATTACAACTATTCCAAATATTGAACCATATACTAAATCATCCATCACCATTGTAGGTTTATTTATAAAATAACCACACATTATACCAAGTAATACACTCTGACTTGCCCAAATAGCAGTTCCGAGATTTCCAAGTACTAGAGAAATTATTAAAAGTGATGTAACTCCAGATAAAACAGTGTACTTTAAATCACATTTTAAGCATATTATACAAAAAAATATTGGTACTATAAAATCTAGATAAATAGCATATCCAAATCCAGTACCCACAGCTATAATTGTCACTACTATAAATAAAGATGACAATAAAGCAGCTTCAGTTAATTTTTTAGTAGTATTCAAAACAAGTCCTCCATAAATCATAAATTTTCTAATTAAAACTTTATTTTTAATATAGTATATCACTTTTTTAAAATATTTTTAATAAATATAAATTTTAATGAAAGTATCTATATTAGAAATGATATAATATATCTTAATATTCAGTTTTTTAAGACACTAGGAGGTAGTTACTATGTTTAAAATTAAACACTTTAATGATTTAAATTTAGATGAGTTTTATGAAATAGCAAAATCAAGATATGAAGTATTTGCTTGTGAGCAAAAAATATTTTCATTAAACGATTATGATGATATAGATAAAAACTCTTATCACATATTTTTAAAAGAAGATGGATTGATTTGCGCTTATGCTAGAATAATACCTAGAGAATATAGCTCTTATGATGATGTTTCTATTGGTAGAGTTTTGGTTCTCTCTAGTCATAGAAAAAATGGGTTAGCAAAACAAATGATGGATTGTGCTATAGACTTTATAAAGATTAATTTACATGAAAACAATATAACTTTATCAGCACAAGCTTATGTAAAGAATCTTTATTTATCTTGTGGTTTTAAAGAAATATCAGAAGTGTATGACGAAGCTGGCATTGAACACATTAAAATGAGATTACAGTGTTGACAAGCTAATATTGTTAATATATAATTTAAGTATAAATAATATATTGAATTGATATTTAGGTATTTGAAAATACCTTATATGGAGTCAGAAGGCTTTTTGCTTTCTGGCTTTTTTTATTACTAAGATTCAATAATTATATAGATTCAAAATGTTAATTTTTATTCTATATTCTACTTTCCCCAAAAGTAAGAATTATACCCAACTTTGTGATAGGCATCTTGCCTATCTTTTTTTTGTGAAAGTAACAAGGTAATAATATAATGCATAGTTTAAAATAAGAAGATTAGCTCAGGCTAAATTTCATGCATGGAGGTGCTACTATGAAAAACCTTAACGACATTCAAGTGAAAAAAACTGTTAAAGTTGAAGATATATTGTCCAGTGGTAATTTAAGAGAAAGAATGTTAGCGCTTGGTCTTACTAGAGGAGCTGTTATAGATGTAGTTAGAAAAGGTCCAAAAAACAATTTAACTGTCTACAAAATCAGAGGTAGTAAGATAGCTCTACGACAAGAAGAAAGTAGCTTAATATTAGTTTCTGACATTTAAAATTTTCTAGCGGGAGGATATTAATATGGGTTTGACACACAACTCAACCAAAATGAGTTCTTTAAAAGACATGTTTGATATAGATAACAAAGAAGACCAGTTTGTAATTGCATTGGCTGGTAATCCAAATACAGGTAAAAGTACTGTATTTAATCATCTTACAGGGCTTAGACAACATACTGGAAATTGGCCAGGAAAGACTGTAGCTACAGCTCGAGGTAATTTTAAATATAAAAATGCTGAGTATGCATTAATCGATTTGCCAGGAACATATTCTCTATTTGCCTTGTCACAAGAAGAAATTGTGGCTCGCGATTTTATATGTTTTGGTAATCCAGATGCAGTAATAGTAGTATGTGATGCTACATGTCTTGAAAGAAATTTAAATTTGGTGTTTCAAGTGATGGAACTTACAGATAAAGTTATTTTATGTATAAATTTAATAGATGAAGCTAGGAAAAAAGGAATTACTATAAATACAGAACTCCTAGAGGAATCTCTTGGCATTCCAGTTGTTTTAACTGCTGCAAGAAGTGGTTCTGGTATGGATGAACTATTAGATACTTTAAATGATGTGTCTTTTGATAAATATAAGTTCAATAATAAACCTGTAAAATATAGTGAAAATATAGAAGATATGGTAAAATCAATTCAGCCAGAATTGGATAACATCATGCCAAATATAAATTCTAGATGGTTAGGTCTTAGACTTATTGATGGTGATGAAAGTATTTTTGAATCTATGAGCAACTATATAGATAAAGATTCAATAGATGCTATTAATGAAGTAAAGAAAAAAGTTCCAAATGATATAAATAAACAGAAAATCAGAGATGAATTTACTAAGATTAACTATGATTATGCTAAAAAATTAAGTGAGGAATGTTCTTCTAACATTCCTAAAAAATCAACTGATAGAGAAGAAAAAGTAGATAAAATATTAACATCCAAAGTATTTGGGCTTCCAATAATGCTTTTATTATTAGGTACTATATTGTGGATTACTATAGAAGGTGCTAACTATCCATCCACTTTACTGTCTAATTTGCTACTTGGATTTGAGCCAAGTATTTCAAGCGTGTTAAATAGTATTAACTGTCCATCATGGTTAAATGATATGTTGGTTTTAGGATTGTATAGAACCTTAGCATGGGTAATTTCTGTAATGTTACCTCCTATGGCAATATTCTTCCCATTATTTACCTTGCTTGAGGATTTTGGATATTTGCCAAGAGTTGCATTTAACTTAGATCACCTATTTAAAAAAGCTTGTGCACATGGTAAACAGTGTTTGACTATGTGTATGGGATTTGGATGTAATGCAGCTGGAGTCATTGGTTGTAGAATAATTGACTCTCCAAGGGAAAGACTTATAGCTATACTTACGAATAACTTTGTACCTTGTAATGGTCGTTTTCCTACTCTAATAGCTATATCTACAATATTTTTTAGCTCAGTTATAACTAGCTCTTTTGTATCAAGTATAGCAACTGCATTTTGTATAACTTTATTGATAATTTTAGGTGTTTTAATAACATTGTTAGTTTCTTATACTCTTTCTAAGACATTATTAAAAGGAGTTCCTTCAACTTTTACATTGGAACTTCCCCCTTATAGAGTTCCTCAAATAGGAAGAACTTTATATACTTCCATAATAGATAGAACAATATTTGTTTTAGGAAGAGCTGTAATGGTAGCCATACCTGCTGGTGTAATAACTTGGATATTTGCAAATATCTATATAGGAGATTTAAGCATATTATCACATGTTGCAAATTTTTTGGACCCTTTAGCTAAAGTAATTGGTCTTGATGGTTTTATATTGATGGCTTTTATTCTTGGTTTCCCAGCAAATGAGATAGTTATACCTATACTTCTGATGGCTTACCTAGCAACTGGTTCTATGATAGAATTAGATAGCTTTAGTGCTTTAGGTCAAGTTCTTAGAGAACATGGATGGACTTATTTGACAGCTTTAAATGTTATGCTGTTCAGTTTACTACACTGGCCTTGTGCAACAACACTTTTAACAATAAAAAGAGAAACTGGAAGTCTAAAATGGACTGCCTTAGGATTCTTAATGCCTACTGTACTTGCTTTTGTTGTTTGTTTTTTAACAACTACAATTTACAATTTATTCATATAATTAGTATTTACTGACATTAAATGTACCTTATAGATACTGTTTAAACCTTTATATACTATTATAAAATATAGAGATATACTCAATACTAAGTATAATTACTTAATGTTTGAATATATCTCTTTTTGATTCTTATCTAGATACTTGGATTGAAATCTCAGTCATATAATTATCTTCATTACTTTCACAAAAGAAATCGAGTATACTCTCCTCATATGAATTTCCAACAATTTTATATTCATTCTCATATATATATTTTTTCAACTTCTCATAAGATTTATATGAGTCTTCATATTTTCCAATATGCTTTATACATGCATATATTCCCTCTGGTTTTATATATAACTTTTTTTCTTTTATTTTTTTATCTATTTTCAAATAGAAACTTGCTATGCTTAAGTAGTCTCCATTTTTTATATTCTCATTACTTACCATTGCTCCTAACTCATATCCTTGATACAAATTTTTTGATTTACAGTAATTAGTGAAATCTATTAATTCCATCATGAAATCGCCATTACTTATACTAGTCAAGTCACTTGATAAGACTAAGTATTCCTCAAATCTTTTAGACATATAAATTTCTTCACTATTCATTTTAGAAATTCCTTCAACTGTTGTATTTATTCTGTTTTGTATCTTTGAACTTATTTTTCTTAATTTTTTTATTTTTTCTCTTATATTTTTTTCTTCTTCTTTAAGCATTTTCACGCAAAGTTGAGGACTTCTATTTTGTATATATTCTTTTATTTCCTCTAGACTCATTCCTATTTCCCTTAATGATTGTAATATGTCTAATGTATCATATTGATAAATCGAATAATATCTATAATTATTTTTGTCTTTATATTCTGGAGAAAAAATCCCCATTTTATCGTAAAAAATTAATGTCTGTTTAGATATTCCACACAACTTTGCAAATTCTCCTGTGGTAAAATACTGTTTTTCCAAGGGTTATACACTCCTTTTCGTTTTGTTGTCTATATAGTTACTATATTCTTTATTATTGGCTAAATCAAGCAATTCTTATTTATTTTTTATCATCTTAAATGATGAATTATCAAACACTTTACTAAATTTTTAATTATACACTTTATTGCTCACTAAAAAAGGTAGCAACTATTTATAGATTCTACCTTTTTGATTAGTATCAATTGTCTATTTTTAAAATATCTAAAATCTCACTTGCTGTTTGTGGCTTTCCAAAAAAATATCCTTGTATGTAATCTGGTTGCATTTGTTTAACTAAATCATACTCTTCTCTTGTTTCCACTCCCTCTAAACAAACTTTTATTTCTACATCGTGACAAATTGCAACAATAAAATGTATAAATGTAGCATCAAACTTACTTTTTAATATATCTTTAACAAAGACTCTATCAATCTTCACTATATCTATTGGTGCAAATTTTAAAACTTCTAATGATGAATATCCTGTACCAAAATCATCCATAGCAATACGAATGCCTAATTCTTGTAAAACTTTAAACTTATATTGTAAAATACTCATATTCTGCACTGTATGGCTTTCAGTTAATTCTAAAACAAGATTTTTATAAGGAAAATTTTCTTCATCTATAATTTTTATTATATCTTCAATAAATGTATCCTCTAATATTTGAACAGCTGAAATATTTACACTCACTGTAAAAAATGGATAATCAACAATCCATTCTCCACAAGTACGTAATGCCATCCGAAGTACCCATGCTCCTACAGTATTTATCATATCATTTTCTTCTAAAATTGGAATAAATTCTAAAGGAGAAATTGCTTTACCTTCACTATTAGTCCATCTTAAAAGTACTTCTACACCTATTATATTATGGCTTTGTGTATCTACTTGTGGCTGAAATCTAAGACTAAATCCCCTAAAATTATCATTGATTGATGCTTTCAACTCCCACATCATTGCTACAGAGTACATTTTATTTTTTAATATTTTTTCAGAGAAAAAAACAATTCTATTCTTACCATGATCTTTAGCATACTGTAAAGAATAGCTAGCATATTTACTAAGTTCTTTTACTGTATCCCCATGTTTTGGATATATAACACACCCAGCAGAAATTGTTATATTTAATCCATATTTTCTCCATAGGTGAAGATGTATAATTAAATTTTGTATTTGCTCATATAAAAGTTGAATCTCTTTTTCCTCAACATTATCAACGAGAATTCCCAGTTCATCACCATCAAGTTTATAAAGTTCAGCATTACCTGGTAAAATAGATTGTATAGATTGTGCTAAAGTTTTTATTATATTATCTCCAAAATCTCTATCATACATCTCATTAACATTTTTAAAATCGTCGATATTCAATAATACTATACATAATTTTTCAATCATCGGATTTGAAAGTTTATCTTCAAACACACTCATAAATTCATAGTAATTCAACAGTTGTGTTAATGGGTCAATCTTATTTTGTTTCCCTAACTGTGTCATTATTCCTGCAAAAATACTTGGTTCTCCAAACTCATCACGCATTAATTGTCCTCTACATCTTAACCAAATATATTCTCCACTGCGATTTTTAGCCCGGAATTCAACTGAATGATAATCCATATTATTTTTACCTATTTCCATATTTGACTTATAAAAACGGTCCCAGTCTTCTGGATGTACAATGCTCTTCCAGTAAATAATTGGACTTTCTACAATTTCTCCTGGCAAATCAAATAATTCAACTTGTGATGGTGAATATCGAAATACTCCTGTTTTCATATTACAAATATATATATATTCATCTGTACCTCTAATCAAAGCATCATAAAGTAATGTAGAATCATAATCAAATTTACTTCTTAAGGCATTAAAATCTTCAAGATAATCTCTTTCTTCTTTATTATTTGATATTTGATAAAATTCTTCAACTTTACCTTGCTCATTTAAGCTTTTGGAATTTGTAATATCTATAGATTGGTGTATATGAACAACTGTACCATCTTGCCATGAAATTAGACTATCATAATTTTCAAAAACTTGATTTAACTTATTACATTTTTCATACCACTTTATTAATGTTCCTTTTTTATTATTCTTTAACAGCTCTAAGACTTTACAAAAACTACATGGGGCATTTTTTTCAGTATATAATACCTCCCAACAAACTTTTCCTTCTGGAGCTGAAATATTATATTCTTTTTTCATATTTTCATTCATGAAAATAATTTTATCAGTATGAATATCTGTAATATATATATTAATCTGTAGCTGATTTAATATAACCTCAAGATTATGTTTGTTCATATACTTACCTCCTTCATCATTGCTATTATTTATAACCACATTCCTAGAATTATTTTTATTACAGAGGATTTATTTGTCATTTATATATACATTAAATATACAATTTAATAAAAAAACTTATTACTTCATATTTTAGATTATAGTTGATAAAAAAAAATACATCAATATCATATTATCAATTTGAACAAGATTATTGTATATAATGCTTATCAGCCTTATATTAAATTTTACTGCTGTATTTATCTTTATAAAATTAGATATAAGAAATAAACTGTATATTTTTTATTACTTTAAAATTTAAGATAATAAAAAATAATATTAATAATATA
>NZ_JBJODK010000016.1:0-100744 GCF_045900275.1 Clostridioides sp. GD02367
GCTTTCAAATAAATTATCTGTATCTTTTATACTTGTTTTCTCTGCTGTTGTTTCTATACTATCTACACTAGTTTTTACCTCATTTAATGCACTAACTATATTTGTTTTATCTGTTGTTTCAAGTAGTGTTGTATCTCCTATTTTATTGTTTAACTCTGTCTTAGTAGTTTCTATGTTGCTTGTTAACTCTGTTTTAGTTGTATCAATTTTAGTGTCTAACTCTTGTATGTCTTTTAAAGTCGCTAAAATAACGGTTGGGTCTACTTTTAAATTTACACTTGAAGTATTAGATACTACTAAAATAATTTTTATAACTAAATCTTTTACACTTCCCGAATCAGCAGTTGGTTTATATGTTTCAGGATATTTAGATACTGCAATTAATTGATTTAACGAGTCAAATATACCTACTTCCCTTATCATAAATCCACCAACGCTACCTGGTATTACAGTTTCTATTACTATCCAGTTTGGATTTTCTTCATCTACTTTTACATTGTTTACAGAACCTTCCCAAACTATTTTTTTAAGTGTTGTCTGTTCTTCTGTTGGATTATATTCTGCTCCTGCTCCATCACCAAGTTGTAATTTAACTAAATCTACTTTATTACCAAGTGCGGTAGCATTTGCAATAGATGCCTTACCTATCTTTGTTAAAAGGGTATAATATTTTTGTTCTGCCAATTATATCACCTCCTGTTTTGGGTATAAAGTTACTTTTTCCATACTCCTATCATTACCTGTAGCTATAGTTAATTCTCCAAAGCTTTCAAAGTTTGTTGGTGCATATGGGTATATTGTAACTGTTTCTCCTGTATTCATTGTAGAACCTGCAAACATGTCATTTTTATTGAATAAAATCATCTCAAATTTATGTTCAAGATGACATGGTTTTATCTCTTCTATTTTCTTATCTAACTCTAATATGGTATTATAACTACAATTATTTGTTATAAAACTAAGTGTAAAACTAAATAGATTGCTAAATACTTCTACATCAACATTGGTTTTTGTGTAAGCCTCTGAGATTGCCTTTATAACTTC
The DNA here is from genome assembly GCF_045900275.1 of Clostridioides sp. GD02367. NCBI lineage: Bacteria > Bacillati > Bacillota > Clostridia > Peptostreptococcales > Peptostreptococcaceae > Clostridioides > Clostridioides sp. GD02367. Next base: position 1,045 of record NZ_JBJODK010000016.1, read on the forward strand.
TATTGTAGTTGTACCCTTACCTCTTAATTTAGCTTTTATATTACTTCTTCTAGTATCAAAATCCAACTTAGAATTTGTTTTTATTTTTAACAGATTTTCCCAATCATCAAGTCCCCAAGTTGCTGTATCTATAAAAAACTGATCTAATAAATCATTCTTTTCATCAAGTAATGTTAGAAGTTCATTTTCAAGCGCATCTTGAATTTGTATGTCAATTTCATTGTTTGCAAAATTTGGCAAGTAATCAATTAACTTCAATTTAACTCACCTCGATATTAAATGTAACATTTGAAACAGCAGGAACTTTTTCTTCATCAACTATTATGTTTTTAATATCTTCATTGATAAGTAGATTTTTTATATCATGCACTCCTTCTATACTTGCTAATAAACTCATTACTTTTATATAAACAATCTCTCTTGAATTTTCAATTAAATAAGAATTTATAATATCTAAAAACATAACCTTTATAGATTCAATATCATATCCACTTTCAAGTGCTAGAGTAGCACTAATGCTAACATCAAAAATGCTAGGGGTAACAATTGTAACGGTAGGTCCGATTGGTTTTTCTTCTTCTATATATTCAGTACATCTTTGTAAAATTTCATTATCCACAGATTGATTATTTTGACCATAAAGTAAAATCTTGATTGTACCTGGACCATTCCATCTAGGAATTACTTTAGCATTATAAACTCCTTCAACTTCTAAAGCCCAAGCCTCATAATGAGCTTTATTGCCACTTGTGGCTTGATTTTTCTGTATTCTATAGAACCTTTCTTTTAACTCTTCATCTGTTTCTATTTCTGTTCCACCCTTTAGGTCCAGTTCGTTATAAATTTTAGTTACTCCATTTATTTCTTCTATAAGTTTAAATTCTGTGTTAGATGATAAGTTATACTTAATACCAACCTCTAAAGCCTGTATAGGGCTTACATTTAACTTACTATCTTCATCTATTGTAATGTCTTTAATAACTACAAATAGTAAATCACTATGAGATACTATTGTTCCGTTTGGTATTTGAGTTCCGACTTTGCCTTCAAATGTTACCTCACCTATTGCCTCTGTGCCTAACTTTCTATATACGCCAAATTCATTGACTCTTCTATCGAGAAAATCGTCAAAATTATCTTGAATAAAAACTCTCTTATGTATATAAGAAAGTTCTATATATAACTGTGCGAGTTCTGAATTTATTGGAGAAACTATATTATAAAGAGAAGATCCCTGACCTTTGTAAAGAGGGAGGTCTATGTTATTTAATGTTCTATTATTTAAGGTGCTAAATGTTTGACTATTATACAAAAGCAATCTCCTCCTCTCCATAAATTGTTTTTACATTTAAACTTATAGATAAATTATCATCTTTAAATTCTGTATTTGTTACATTAACTTCTAATATATATGGATTAGTTAATAAGGCTTCTTGTATATACCTTTTTGCTTCGCTTTCGGAAAGACCTTTAGTATACTTTTGTCCAATTAAATTTTTTATATCTGTTCCATAATCCCACTCATATATTAAATGAACATACTTATCTGTCCTTATTGTTTTATAAATCCATACCTTGATTGCTTCATTTCTTTCAACTACTTTAAAGTCTCCATTTTCAATTATCTTTTCATCTTTTTCAAAATCCCAAGCAAATTCTTTAAAAATAGGTAATTCCTCATTGGATGGAGAAGTATAATCCTCTGGAACACCCATGAAAGGGAATATAGTATTATTCATCTAGACTCACCAATTTACTTACAACAGCAAATTTTTCACCTATTTTAAACATTATTACCATATCTCCAGTTTCAAGATTATTAGTAAAAGGGTTTTTTATATTATGTTTGTGTTCTTGATTTATTTCTGTTTCAAATGTTTCTATCTGGCTATTAAGTATCCAGCTATCTATTAAAAGATTTTCTTTTTCCAATAAAAGATTATTTATCTCTATTTTTAAATCTGGTAATTTATCTTTAACTTTACCAATAAAAAAAGAAGGTTCATTATGAAATTTACCTTCTTCTCTCATTATTTTAATAAATTCATTGATTGGATTTGCCATTATATCACCTCTTTTTATAAAACTCTTCGAGCTGTAGAAAAGTTTTTAGTGTAATAACTACTGCTTGTTTTGCTTATTTTAACTACATCACCTGTTTGTAGGGCATGTAGAAATTCTCCATTACCTATATATAAACCAACATGACTAACTGGATTATGGAAAAATACTAAGTCTCCTGCTTGCAAATTACTTTGCTCTACTTTTTTACCAACTTTAGATTGTTGACTAGATGTTCTTGGTAAATTAATATTAACTTTTTTAAAGCAATATACCATAAGTCCAGAACAGTCAAAGTTACTTGGTCCATTGCCACCCCATTTGTATGGTTTTCCTAGATGTTTTTTTGCCTCTGCTATTACTGCTTTTGCTCTTTCTGTCATGTTCCCAGCATAACCACCTATTACTATTTTTCCTTTTCTTCTTCCAAAAGCCATCATATCTTCCACATTTCCAAATAAAATGTCTATATGATATGTTCCATCCTTTTCTATAATTATTGCAGAGCCAACATCATTTACTTTGTATGTTCCATCTCGATTTGAAACTCCTGTAACTAACTGTATTTCATCACCATATTTTAATAATGGATATTTATCTAAGAAATCTTTTGTATAGTAGGACTGTTTGAAAGCACCAACCATAGGGGCGGCACATGTTTTTTTAGAAGGGTCTAATTTTTTCTTTCTACAATCTGTATCTCCACCTTCAGATTTTCTAGGACAATAAGCAGTAAATTCAGCAGGAAACTCTGTACCTCCAGTATAATCTGAACTGCTATCTTCTTTTTGTTCATCTTGACCAGCAGATTTTTCATCCATAATATTTTGAAAGTTAAGTTCAAGTTCAATCTGATAATCTCCATTTTGCCAAATATGTTTATCTGTATCTATATAAAAAAGTCCTATTAATTTTGTATATGAATCTTTTACTTTTACACCTCTACCAGTTATACAGCTTATATCACCATATCCTTTTAAAGAGCAAGTTCTTTCTATATCTTTAAACTCACTATCTATATCTACAGTGTCATTTTCTTGTTGTTGTATTACCTTTTGCATAATTACTCCAACATTTTTGAATATAGAATCATTTATTTTTTCATTAATCTTGTTACCATACTGATCAACAACCAGTACTTTATTTTTAACATTCTCCATGCTTTCTGAAAAGGTTGTATTAATAAGATTAAAACCTTCTTCAAAGGTTATGTTTAAAGTAACTACACCCTTTTCAATAACATTAAACTTATCAAGATTAGACTCTATCATATACTTTTTTTTAGTTGTTTTACTTGCTTCTGTATAAACACTCATTATAGTGTCATATCCATTTACACCAATAAACATCTTAGTGTATTTAACATTAGTCTTAGGTAAATTACCTAGTGGGAGTTTATTATCTGCAAAAACTTGTTTAGCAATATCTTCAACTAATTTATCTTTAAAATTATATGAAACCTCACTTTGTAAAAGTAAAAAACCCATATCTTTTGCAGTAAAATCAATACTGTTATTACTTGAATCAAGAGATCTGTCTATTATCATACCTCTAAATATCTCTTTATCATCTACATAGAAACAAATTGTACTTGCTACTGGAATATCTATTTGCCTAAAGTTAATATCAGATGCTGATTGAATTATAGAAAATTCAAGTGTTCTTGATGGTGATCTATAATCTCCAGACCAGGTACATTTGTCTACTAAATCAGTTATATTATATATATTTCCGTTTTTTATATGAACTTGTATTTTGATTTTATTAATTATAAATCACCATCCTTTTATGGAATTATTAAAATCCATCCATTTTGTATTATGTTTGGGCTTTTAATTGTATCCTTATTGGCTTCGTAAATTTTCTGCCAAAGGTCACCATTTCCATAATATTTCTTAGCTATCTTAAAAAGAGTATCTCCTTCAATGACCTTGTGAGTTTTTTGTTTAGTCTCAAATCCTTTTGTAATGGGTAGGTCAATACTAGAAGATAAATCGCCATCCTTAGCATTGACCTTAGATATTTTTATTCTTCTATATTCTTTTAAACTTAAGGTAAAATAAACATCTCTTGAACAATCTTGTTCTTTGTAATTAAAATCTGCTATGATACATTCAAAGTTTATATTAGTTTCTGTAATTATAAATCTCAATATAAATCCCTCTTTCATCCAACCTTGTATCAAATTTACACAATCATAAGGTTTTGGGAATCCATTATAATTACAGAAACTGTATTCTTGGTTAGGAAAAAATGATGCTATTTCTATACTCTTAAGTCCTAGCCCTCCAAATACTGCAACATCTCCTATGTTTAATATGTTAGATGTATTTATTGTTGCATTTCCATTTATTTCAAAAGAAGGTGGTAGAATAGGGAATCTAAATGCATTATCTGCTTGTCTTAACCATATTTCCATTAGATACCTCCTAAAGAACTCCTCCAGCATTTGCAAGAGATATTTTTTTGTTTAGTTTTTTTACAATTTTATCTATGTCTGCTTCTTCTCTTACAATTATTGTATCTGCTAACTTATCAAGAAATAAACTTCCATTTGAGCTATTTCTCTTATATTGATTGGCCTCTTGTTTAGTTAAAAGTTTTTCTCCTTCATGTGCTCTAATTAGATAATCATTTCTAGGAATTCTATTTATACCAAATGCTCCTCTTGTGTTAGTTCCAGCAGCATCTGCTCCTTTTCCAACTTGTAGACTAGGACCTTTTTTAAATATTTCTATAGTTCCTTTAATTGGATGTTTAAAGAAATCTTTAAGCTTATTCCAAGTTTCCTTTACTCCTTTAACTTTATCTTTAAAAAATGAATCAGCAAGATCTATTACAGGTTCCAGTATTCCGCTAACTAAATCGACTAAACCATTCCATATAGATTTAACTATACCTACTCCGCCATCAAATATTTGTTTAAGACCATCCATTGTCTGGTCAGCATTTCCTGTTATAAGTCCCATTACAACATTTATAATTCCAGATATAAAAGATATGATTCCGTTTATAATTCCAGAAACAGTTGTTATTATTGCTGTTAATGTATTTAAAAACCATATAAATGTTAAAATTATTCCACCAACAACACCAGCTATTGCTATTCCTATAGCTGGTAATAATTGTTGCCCTATTTGTGATAGGAAAGGCAAAAATCCTTGAAACCAAGCTTTAACAGGTGCAAGTGCTTGACCTAAGTTTTGAAATGCTAATTTTATGCCATCAGTAGACTTTTTCATATTGTCCATTGGTTGGCTTACCTGGTCTACTGTATCTCCAACTTGTTTAGCTGGAGTAAAAAAATCAGTAATCGCTTGTTTAACCTTATCAAAACATTCTTTTAAATTATCTAAGTGTGGCTTTAAAGGTTCAAATGCTTTTACTAGATTATCTATATTTGTCTTGATATTTCCTACTAATATATCCTTTAACTCATTAAATTTATCTTTTATTGAAGTTATTGATTCTTTGAATTTATTCTTAAAACTTACTCCAGAATCCTCTAGAACCTTTAGTGCAGGTTTAACATCATTTAATATCTTATTTTGCAGTTCTGTAAATTTAGTTTTTCCAGATTCAACTCCTTGACTTATAGAATCTGTCATAGGTTTAATAAAAGTTTTAAAATCACTAAATGAACCTTTTAAATTTTCCATTGTTTGTTTTAATCCACCTGTATTTGGTGTAGATTTTCCAGCCGCATCTGCTGCTTTACTTCCAGGTATATTCACATTTGTTTTAGTAGATATCTTTGCGGTTGCTTCAATTGGATTTTCTAAGAAGGTTCTTAAATCTCTCCATTTATCTGTAAGCCATTTCGCTTTATCCTTAAATAAACTATCTACAATATCAGCTACTGCTTCTATTGGAGCAGTTATAAAATCTATGAGACCTTTCCAAATTGATTTTATAATTTTAGCTCCTCCATCAAATATTTGCTTAACTCCATCCATCATTTTTTTACTATCACCTGTGACAATACCTATAATTAAATCAAAAATACCACTTAAAATAGATGCTAGACCATTTAATACATTAGTTATAGTATCTACAACAGCTCTAAATGCCGTTGCCAAAGTAGATAAAATTAAAACTAATTTTGCTATATGAAATCCTATTACGCCAATTAAGACAGGTCCTAACACCTTCATTATCACACTACCTAAATTTAATATAGATGCAAATAATGGCCCAAGTGAAGATAATAATTCTTTAAATTTTTCACCTAATTGTTTAAGTGCAGGCATACAAAAACTTACTATAGGTTTTGCAAATTCTACAAATGATTTTACTAATGAATTAACTTTATTTCTAAAGACTTCAGACTTAGCATAAGCAACAGTAAATGCTACTGACAATGCAATTATAGCTGTTATAGTCCATCCTATAGGACCCATTATAGCCAAAAATACTGCACTTAATGGCTTCATCCCGATTACAAAAGCCCTGAAAGCAACTTTTGCTTTTAGTATTATTGGAACAAAGAAACTAAATACTCCTATAGCCTTTGAAACAATTAAAGATACTGCTCCTATAGTTAATAAAAGTACACCAAATGCTCCAACTGAAAGCATTACATTGGTTATAACTCTTTTTATTGGTTCACTTAAGTTATTGAACCAAACCGTCATTTTAGTTAAATTATCAACAACAGATGCTATTGCTGGCTTTAGTTGATAGTAAATAGTAATTCCGGTTTCTTCGAGGGCTGATTTTAAGGTCGCAAGTCCACCTTTAGTATTGTCCTTCATTACATCAGACATTGTTTTTAATGCACCTTTTGAGTTATCTATCTTTTTCTTTAAGCTATCATACTCATTTCCAACTCCATCAAGTAACTTTTGTAACGTTTTTAATTGAGTTTTTCCACCTATAGCGGCCAAGTAATAATTTTTCTGTTTATCAGTCATATCTTTTGTTTTATTTGCAACTTCTTTAAGTACATTTGACATACCTTTAAATTTACCCTGATTATCAAATGCACTTACTCCAAGTTTTTTCATTGCTTTACCTGCTTGGCCTGCACCTGTTGTAAGGTTTATCATGATTGAGTTTAAAGCATGGCCTGCATCTGTACCTTTAACTCCTCTATTTGCAAGTATTCCCATAATGGCAGTTGCTTCAGATAATGGAACTTTTAAGTTACTAAATGTACCACCTGCAACATTAAATGCTTCCATTAACTGTTGTATGTTTGTATTTGATTTAGTAGATGCATTTGCAACTTTATCTAAGTACTCACTTAATCCAGCACCAGCTAGTACTTTTCCACTTTTACTGACCTTATCAACTTCTAAACACATAGAACTCATACTATCAGTTACTAAATCAGATGCTAAACCAAGGTCCATAGATGCTGCTTCTGATAAGTTAAGCACTGGCATTAAGGCATGCATTGATTTTTGAACATCCCATCCAGCAAGTCCCATATATTGAAGTGCATTAGCAGAGTCAGCAGCAGTTTTAGTTGTAGCTTTTCCAGCATCTCTAGCAGCCTTAGACATAGCTTCAAAGTCTCCTGGCTTTAAGGAATTTCCAAATGTGGCCTTAACTTGAGACATAGCACTTTCAAATTCTGTTCCAACTTTTGTTGCAGCAGCAAATGCCCCACCAACTCCAGCAGTTATAAGTCCTCCTGCTTTTAATGCACTTGTGCCAACGCTTTTTAAATTGTTCTGGACATTATTTAATGCTCTTGATGCTTGAGAGGATGAATCATGCAAAGCTCTAGTATTAGCTGCTACTCTTCTTAAAGTTGAACTTGCTTCATCTCTCATTTTTATTACTGCTTGTAAAACTTTTGTACTAGAACTCATAGATTAAAATGACCTCCTGGCACCAGATTTTATTTCTTCTCTTTTTTCATCCAACTCTTGATCTATAAAAACACTAACAATTTCTTTTTCACCTTTTAGCATACGATAAGAAACGGATGGCATTATACCTTTATACTTAAATAATAAGTACATTAAGTTAACTTCTCCATCCGTTTTAATTAGTTTTTTATTTCTTTATTTTTTTCCTTCTGTCTTTTTTTATCTCCCTCAGCATCTATGCCATTTACTTTATTAACTTCCTCATATAGATTATCAATTTCTCCAGCTAAGAGTAATTTTTTTATAAGATCCTTAGGGGTTGCCAAGCCCATATTTTCTACAACTTCCATATTTCTAAAAATAGGACATGCCTCAAGTATTGTGTTAACTTTAAGTTCATAGACATTAACATTTTCTAAATTACCACTATCTACGTCCAATGAATTCATTCTTATCTCATCAAAACGTTCTGGATCAATAGCATTACATTCAATCTCTAAGGTATCATCTAATTTTTTGCAATATAGTTCATATATACTAGATGGCAGTTTTAATTTACCTGCATCCATATTTAATAATTTTTCAACTGTGTTCATATAATAAAAATCCTCCTATTTTTCTGTAATTTTATCTAAGTATTTAAAGCCTTCAAAAGTAAATGGAACTTCTATTTCTCCTGGTTTTCCTGCTTCCCAGTCTGCTAAAGTTAAATCATCAAGCATGCAACCATAAAGTGCAACTCTTTCAGCTCCATAGGAATCTGGATCTTGTAACTTACTTATTACAGTAAATTTGAATGCTTTTCCTTCGTTTAGCATACTTTCAACATATTCTCCAAATAAAGAGCTCACTTTAAATAAGGTTATAGAGCCCTTTCCAGATGCTCCAATAAGTTTTTGTCCAACCATTAACTGCCCACAAACTTTAATTTCTTCTTTTTCTAATTCAACTTTTGCTTCTAACCCTTTTACAGATGTTAATTGTCTCCCATCTAGCCAACATTCTCCAAATGTACCAGATATTATTCTACTTGGGTCTATTTTAGCTTTCAAATTTTAACCTCCAAACTACATAGAGATGTCTAAATACACATCTTCCATAGCATCTATTAATTTAATTTTTGCTTTTAAAAATACAATTGTATCAGTGTTACATTCTTTTATTTGTTGTTCCTCCATATTAGATACATCAATATGATTTTCTTTTAACCATGCTCTCTGAGCATCTAAATTAATTTCTATTGTTGAACCTGGGTCAATTAAACCATCTTTTTCTAATTCTTGAAGATATAATTGTATTGCAACAATAAGTAAACACTTATTATCATAAGTGTTTGGTGTTTTTCCTATATAATTTTTTACAATTATTTTTTTAATATCGTTATGAATTTGATCTAGTGTATCAACCAACTTAATCTTTTTGAATATATCACCTTTTGAATCAGTAATTGTTGTAAAAGATGTAACTCCTCTAGCGATCACTATAGCTCCACTTTCTTTTATTAAAATTAGCTCTCCATTATTTATCCTTGTATTTGCTTCAGTTCTTGTTAACTTAGGTATATTAGTAACTTCTGGTATTTCTGCATATGTTACAGATTGAGTTGATGGAGTTCCTGCAATAAAACCTGCTATTCTTGGCAGAAATTCATTTGAAGTATATTTCTTACCATCAATTTCAATATCAGTTGTTGTAAAGTTTATTATACCTTCATAATCTGCTACATTATTTGCAGTTATAGCCTTAACCTTTATTTTATTATCTTCTCTCATCTTATTAATCCATGCTTTGATTTTAGGTAATTCTTGCTCTGTCTCCTCTGGCATACAAAGGTAATTAAATTCACAAGTTTCAAGAAAGTCTAGAGCATCATCTATTGATTCATCTACATCTAATGCGTAGACTAATATCTTATTTGGAGGATATATATTTCCTCTCATTGCCATCTTTATATAGTTTAAATTGTCAGCAGAATAGCCATTTGGAATATCTTCTATTTCCTGTATTTCAATCAATCCTGTATTCTTTGTATCTTTTAAAATAAGTGCTACAATACCACCAGAACGTTTAACAAAAGTTTTTCCAGCTTGAATAAAGGATATATTAATTTCTGGTAAACCCATTTAATCACTTCCTATCTTTAAATCTACACTTTCCATAGTTTCATATGTTTCTTTACTAAAGTAAATCTCTTCAAAATAAGATACAGTAATTAGGAAAGTTAATTTATAACCTACAGAATCTTTTACAATTGATGGAGATATATTTTCTATAGTTAAACTTCTATCTTTAACTCTAATGTTTCTGTTAAATATTTTTTCTAATCTACTTTGTATATCATATAAATTTAATTTATTTTTTCTAGCCTTTTGATAATATTCAACATCTATGAATATCTTTTTAGTATCTAAAACTTTATTTGCAATATTATTAGAAACAGGTAAAAGTTGCACAAAAAAACAAGCCTCCTCAAAGCCTTGTATATTATCCTCATTAATAAAAATATCTGTATCTCTAAACTCATTTTCTATTCTTTCATTAACTGCTATTATAATATCTCTGTTTGTAAGCAACTAATCACCTACCAATCAAATAAATTTGCTTTTGCGCTTGTCATATTTTCTTTTGTTTTTTCAATTCCCTTTTCAACCATGAATACACCAGGAACAACTCCACCATTTTTAGTTGCATGGCCATCATTTACGAGTGTGGCATATTCAACCTTATCTTCAACAATATAAGTATCATATTCAGGCTGATTTTCTTCCCATCCATTTTTTAACTTTTCAGTCTTTACAGGAGTTTCATCTCTTATATTTTCTGCTAGTTCTTGCCCAGTTTCTTTTGTAAACTTCTTGATTTTTCTATTGAAATTTGATGCATTTAACTTTAAATCTAAGGCTAATGCTTCAAAAACTCCTAAATTATCTATTCCCATTATATTCTCTCCGCTTCTGTAATAGGTATTTCCATATGGCTTGGATATATATTTGCCTTAGAAACCTTAAATATAGCTTCTTCTCCATGACTATAGGTTGCATTTATAGTGTCGCCTGTTTTTATATCCACTTCTGGTCTGCAAAATAACTTTCTATTTATGACTATAGCTCCAATATCACCATTTACAATAGCTTCTTCTTTTCTTGAAATTGCACATGGGATATCTTCAGCTATAATAATATTACTAAAATCATTAGAACATGTTTCTTGATTCCAACCTTTTGACTTTCTGATAATAGTCATTTTATCAAGATAGGTCATTTCTAATATATCTGCTTCTGTCACTTAATCACCCCTTAGTACATATTAACAAGACAAAATGGACTTAGAAATTTTTTATCAGCATCAGTTAAAAAAGATGATGAACTCATACTATTTTCAGCAGTTTGCAATGTTAAAGTATTATATTCTATTTTTGTATCACCTCTAGTTATAGCTTTTAAGTTTTTTTCTAGATTATCAAGTCCACTGTTTTTCTTAAGTTCCTCAAATCTTGAAGATAATATTGATATTACTTTTTCTTCCACAAACCCTTCTAGTGCTATACTTAATTCCTGTCTAGAACAATATTCTAAAACCATTTCACTTATTTTATTTATATAAAGGATTATTAATTTATCATATCTATCATTTTCTATTCCTAAAATTAACTTAATACTATCAAGCATTGTACTCATCTAGTAATTGGATTAATTCTTCTTTAGTTTTAGTTGAATATCCCTTTATATTTTTACCTTTAGCAATTTCCATAAGTTCTGGTTTAGATAGATTAAACAAATCATTAGAGATTGATTTAACTTTTTCGATTTTTTCCTCTTTTTTATCAATATTCTCTTTAGTCACTTCTTCTAAATATATTTTAAATCCCTTTGATACTAAATTATTACTTTCATATTCATTATTAGCAAGTCTAATAACGTTATCTTTTTTTAATACAAACATTTATTTCACCTCTACTCTTGAGTAGCCTTTGCTTGTTTTACACATGCTCTACAAAGTTTTATTGGTTCATCTAATAGCCATAAATCATGATACTTTCTATAATCTATTTTATAGGCATCAGCTGATTGATTTTGATCTGGAGTGAATATTCTTGGTTTATCTGTCTTAGATATTGCAATTGGAGCAGATGATGGAGTTATTAACCAGTTTATATCTAGTGCTTTTGGTCCTTCCTTAAAACCTCCTGCTGTCTGACCAGATGTTTTCCCATCCATGAATATATATTCTGTTTTCATTCTTTTTGATGGAACTTTTATTATAGGTACATTATCTATAGATTTTACAATTCTTTTTATGTCTCCATCTCCAAATTCAATATCATCAAGTTGAGTAGATTGTTCTAATATATTTGCAACTATACTAGACATACTGATAATAAGAGGAATATCTCCTACTAGATCTTGAATTGATGCAATCTGATCTTTAATTTCACTTAATACATTTGCAGTAGATGCTTCATAAGAGTATTTTACACGTTCATCAACCTTAGAAACTTCTGAAAATATCTTTGAGTATCTGTATGCATCTATTTCTGGTATAACATGTTGCTTTTGAAATAATCCCATTACAGAAGAGGCATTTACAACAAAGTTTGTTTCATTTACATCCATTGAATCAAGCATAAACTCTCTACTTCTATCCATTTCCATTCTTCTAGTTTCATACTCAAGTGTTATTGCTCCTGGAGCATATCCTTTAGATCTATCATAATCTCCTAAACCATCCATAGATACCTTAGGAATCTTTACTTCTCTACCTCCATCATATATAACTTGACCAGAGTTTCTTTCCATCCATCCAGTAGTTGAACCTACCACTATTTGTGAATCTAATTCTTGTTGAAAAAGCGTTACATATTGTAATACATTAGCCATTTATAAAATCCTCCTCTTTTTTAGAAACTATTTAAACCTTGTTTTATCTGCTTTCTAACCTCTGATAGTTCATTATCGCCTTCTTTTCCAGGTGGTGTATATGAACCATCTTTAATCCTTTCATCTACTCTAGATTGAATATATTTTTTCATTGAGTTTTCAAAGATATCTATATTTGCATTTGTTTTTTCATCATCATCAGATAGTAGATATTCAATTAAGTTTGTAGGTATTTTCTTTTCAACTAAAATATCCTTATATTTAGAAATCATTTCTGTATGTCTTTTTTCTTTTTCTAATCTATCCAATTTTTCATTTAGTTCCCTTATAGCCTTTTGTTCCTCTGTTTCATTTGTAGAAGTCCTTTTTAGAACTTCAGCGTTTATAAGTGTTTGCATATCTTTTTTCTTAAAGTTTTCAAGTGCTTCACTATGATATTTATTTTTTTCGCTATCCATAAAAGATTTAAAATTAGTATCATTTAAAATCAAAGCCTTAAAATCATCTAATGTAAGTTCTTTTTTATCTTTTAATTTAAATAAATCTACATTTTCCAATAATGAATCTATTTCTGATTCCTCTTCTATATTTTGCAGTAGTTCTATCATTTCTTTTTTCTTCATAATTTTCTCCTTTTTATAAATTTAAACATAACAAATACACATATCAAATCAATATGTGCTAAAGAATAGGTATATATTCACATCTACAATAACAATGCTGTGGTAATGAAGGTCTTGATTCATTTACATAAAAGGTTAGGCCATTATACATACTACAATCATTACATGTTCTAGAATCTAAATCAGCACAGTACATTACTTTTATAATACCTTGGGTTTTAAAGAAGTACTCATTCACTTCATTTTGGCATCTAGATACTTCAGATTCTACTAACCTTCTTGTTTGACTTGCTCCAATTGAATATTTATCTCTTATTATTTTCTCTATTTTATTTACAGAAGTTTTTCCATTTAGAAAACTCTTTATTTCTTTTTTTAATGACTCTTCTATACCTTTTTTATTCTTCCAAAGCCTGTCACTCCAATGTTTTCCATCAACCTTATTATTCACTATCTTATTTATAACTTTATTGTTCATATCTTCTATCTTCAGTATTACTCCCAATAAAATTATCAAATTTGAATATTTATTCTTAGATGAATCAGATAAAATAGTTTCTATATCCTTGACTTCTTCATCATAGTTGTTAGAATACTCATTTATAATTTTATTAAGTTTTGACCTTAGATTTTTCTTATCTTTATTATTAATATTTAAATATTCATTGATAATATCATGTATTAGCAATATCTTTGCTATTTCTAGTAGAAGTTTATCTCTGTTTTCTCTTTGATACTTATAAAATGGTTTTGTCCTATTTTCAGCAGATTTATATATATCTTCAGTCAATTTAGTTATAATCTTTTGATTCATCTAATAAAATCTCTCCCTCTGAAACTATTTCCTGTTCTTTTTTAGCCTTTTCCATTTCTGCATGAGGATTATCAATAAAACTTAGTTGAGATAATCCGGTTTCAGTAGATAATTTATCTCCAAGTTGACTTAATATATTTGCTACAACTAAATCATCACGTGGTATCTTAGGGGTAAATTTAGCCTTAATATCTTTATAATCATAGTCAAAACCATATTTTTTATTAAGCCAAATGTACAATAATTTGTACCTATTAAATAAAGTATCTGCAATACTATCATTATTTTGGCTACAAATCCATTCTGTACTGATTAATCTTGCTATAACTGCTAGACTTGATGTATTACTTTGCATTTTTTCATTGTGATTTATATGAGATGTAATTTCATACATATTTTCTTTTATTGAAGATAGTGTATTTTGAACAAATGTATCATTCATGTCTTTAATAAGCCACTCTATTTTTCCATCTCCATTAACTTGAAGTATTCCAAGTTCTTTCATCCTTGGCAAATCTTCTTCTTTAATATTACATCCAGAGAAGGTTAAATAAGCATTTCTAAAATCACTAATTTCATTACTTATATCACTTAAATTAGTTTCATAAGCATCTTGTAACCCTTTTATATCATTAAATATTGTATTTTTTCCTAGTTCTTCACTTCTTTTGCAAATTGATATTGGCACATTGCCATCAAATATATTATTTACTGTAGGCTTTTTTACTTCTTTAAAATTTGAATCAAAATGATATATGTATTCTTTATCATATACATCTATATAAATATCATCTTTAAAATCTTTTTTGAATTCTCTTAAAAAGTAAATAAGTTCTCCGTCTTCATTCTCATAATGGCATCCATCTGATGGTTTTATTATTCTTACTTTCATTTCATTGTTTTTTACATAGTAAAGTTCATAGCATAATCCAAATAGTAGTGTGTATCTTAATAATTCTGAATCATGCTTTTTACTCCAATGGCAAGTATAGTATTCTAAGTCATTTATAATCTTCTCATCACCTAATCTACTTGTATAGGTAATTTTGTTTGCTAATGAATAAGCAACTTCTTCATTAATAAACTTTTTTAAGAAATTAGTGTTTATCTTATTATTAGACCTCTTGGTAACCATTTTATAGTTACTAATAGCATCTGTTTCACCTTTATAATACTTATACATAGTGTTGTATTCTTGCTTTTTTAAACTCCAGTCATCATATATCTCTCTTAATAAATTTAAATCTATTTTCACTTAATGCATCACCTCCATACAATCAAAGACCTAAATTTCTTCTATCTAATAGTGTAATACTTTCATTTACTTTAATATTAAAAATCCTATTTATAAATTCTGCTGATATATCTGGTGCATCATCATGTAGAGAGTACTTTTGTCCTGTAAAATCAAGGATTTGCTGTATAAATTCCTTATCTTCTTCTGCAAAAATCATTTGACCTTTATTTAAAACAGGTATTAAAGTAGAGATTTTATCATCTTTATTTTTCTTTTGGTGCTCATTAATGATTTCTATATCTCTGTAGTAAAGAATATCATCATTTTTTATTTTAAGTTCTAATTGATTAGCATCTGCACCATTAAATGTATTTTTTTCTATATAAATTAGTTGATTGTCTTGAAAAATGCTTGATTTACAGGCATATTCGCAGGGTTGCAGATTGATTTTACTACTCATTTACTACTTTTAACGAATTGAGCCTTGATATGCAAAAAACACCTGCGGGCTGCCGGATAGACCGCTGCACCACCTTACGCGGCACGTCGAAAAGAAAAAATAAAATAAGCACCACCTATAAGGCGGCGTTTCTCACTCCTACACAGGAGAACAGGAACGCTGCTTTTTTTATGCCCTCATGTTACGCAGTAAGGGCAAACAAAGCCTTGATTTATGCGGCTCTTAGCGCGCGGAAATGAGAAGGACAAGGGTTGATGCCGTTTCCCTCAAAACCGCGTTTCTACTGCGTAACAAATCCAACGAAAAGGAGTGACGAAGCTATGGCAGTTTTCCGCGTGGAAAAGAACAAAGGTTATACGGTTATGAGCAACCACCATTTACGCAACAAGGAACTTTCCCTAAAGGCAAAGGGCTTGTTGTCGCAAATGCTCTCACTTCCCGAAGATTGGGACTACACCCTTGCAGGACTGTCCCTTATCAACCGGGAAAAAATTGACGCTATCCGGGAAGCGGTACGGGAACTGGAAAATGCCGGATATATACAGCGTTCAAGGGAACGTGATGAGAAAGGACGCTTACGCGGTACAACGTATGTTATCTATGAGCAGCCGCCTAAGTTGGATTTACCTACATTGGAAAAACCAACATTGGATAATCCAACATTGGAAAAACCTACGTTGGAAAATCCAACGCAATTAAATAAAGAACTATTAAAAACTAACTTACCAAAAAAAGAAAAATTAAATACAGATATATCAAGTACCCATTCCATTCCTTTCCGTTCCCTAAATCCCTCTCCCTTAGAAGACGCGGCACAGCCGCCGGAACGGAAGCGAAAGGAAACGGAACCGAGCGCATTTGATATTTATGAGGAAATTATCAAGGACAATATCGAGTATGACATACTCATGCAGGATAACCGCCTTGATAAAGACCTCATCAATGAGATTGTGACCCTCATACTTGAAACGGTCTGCACTAAACGAAAAACTATCCGTATCGCCGGGGACGATTATCCGGCAGGGCTTGTCAAGGCAAGGTTTATGAAACTTGACAGCAGCCACATTGAATTTGTCCTTGCCTGCATGAGCGAGAACACCACCAAAATCCGCAACATCAAACAATACCTGCGGGCGGTGCTTTTCAATGCCCCGTCCACTATGAACAGCTACTATACGTCCCTTGTAGCGCACGACATGGCAAGCGGCGCACTGTCACCGAAGAAGCCGCAGTTTGGCGACCCGGACTATTATTCTTGCAACGAGGGCGAAAGCCTGTAAACCAACCCAAAGGAGGATTTGATTATGACGCAGAAAACAGGAGCTTTGATTTTTGATGAAACCGCTGACCGCTACGACATTCGCTTTGACGTAAACGACTATTACGGGGGCTTGCATTGCGGCGACTGCATGGAGGTTTTTGTACGCGGCAAATGGAAGCCAACCCGCATGGAGTACGGGGACAACTGGTATCTTGTGGGTATTCGGGCGGCAGACCTTTCCGGGCTGCGGGTACGGATTTAACAGGGCGGCGTGAAAGCGGACGCTCTTTTTTCATGCCCGCCCCGCTTCCCGACGGCGGGCATACCACCATAGAAAGCGAAAGGAGGACACCCATTGCAGGAGGAAACCAACGAAAAGACCATAGCCCTTTACATCAAGACCGGGAAACTGACCGCGCAGCAGCTCCAAAAGGCTATGAAAGCCCTGCTTGCACAGATGAAAAAGCAGCATGACAAACAGAAAATCCCGCATGGAAAGCAGACACTAAAGCAGCTTATGAAGCAGAACGCGGGCGTTTCCAACATTGAAATCACAAAGGACAATATCAAAGCCTTTGAGAGTACGGCGAAAAAATACGGGATTGATTTTGCCCTAAAGAAAGACAGCACCGAAACCCCGCCCCGCTATCTTGTGTTTTTCAAGGGACGGGACGCAGACGCACTGACCGCAGCTTTCAAGGAGTTTTCCGCAAAGAAGCTGACACAGGAACAAAAGCCCTCTATCCGCAAGCTGATTGTTTCCCTCAAAGAAAAGGCGGCGGCTCTGAACGCACAGCGGGACAAAGTAAAAAACAAAGACAGGGGGATTGTAAGATGAACGCTATCAACTGGAAAAAGCTGTTACTTCCCAACATTCCCTATCTGCTCTTTGTGTATCTCTTTGATAAAGTCGGACAGGCGGTACGCCTTGCGCCGGGGGCTGACCTATCCGGCAAGGTGCTGTCGCTTGGGGAGGGCTTTTCTATGGCTTTTGCAACCCCACTTCCGAGCCTTGCCCCTATGGATTTACTGATAGGGATTTTCGGCGCGGTGCTTATCCGGCTGATTGTCTATGTAAAAGGCAAGAACGCGAAGAAATACCGCAAAGGTGTGGAATACGGCTCTGCCCGCTGGGGCAACGCCGAAGATATAAAGCCCTACACCGACCCGGTATTTCAGAATAACGTGCTGCTGACACAGACGGAACGGCTTACCATGAACAGCCGCCCGAAGCAGCCGAAGTATGCAAGGAATAAAAATATCCTTGTTATCGGGGGAAGCGGCAGCGGCAAGACGAGATTTTTTGTGAAGCCCAACTTAATGCAAATGCACTCAAGCTACGTTGTAACCGACCCGAAAGGTACGGTTTTAGTCGAGTGTGGGAAGCTCTTACAGCGCGGCGGGTATCGGATAAAGGTGCTGAACACGATAAACTTCAAAAAAAGTATGAAATACAATCCCTTTGCCTATATCCGCAGCGAAAAAGACATTTTGAAACTGGTAAATACCCTGATTGCCAACACCAAAGGGGACGGGGAAAAAGCCGGGGAGGATTTTTGGGTAAAATCGGAACGGCTCTTTTACTGCGCCCTTATCGGCTACATTTGGTACGAAGCCCCGGAGGAAGAAAAGAACTTCACGACGCTGCTTGAAATGATAAATGCCAGTGAAGCACGCGAGGACGACCCGGAATTTCAGTCCCCTGTTGACCTCATGTTTGAACGGTTGGAGGAAAAAGACCCGGAACACTTTGCCGTCCGGCAGTACAAGAAATTCCTGTTATCTGCGGGAAAGACACGAAGCTCTATCCTCATTTCCTGCGGTGCGCGGCTTGCCCCCTTTGACATTAAAGAGCTGCGCGACCTTATGGAAACCGACGAAATGGAGCTTGACACCATAGGCGACCGCAAGACCGCCCTGTTTGTTATCATCAGCGACACTGACGATACCTTTAACTTTGTGGTTTCAATCCTTTATACGCAGCTTTTCAATCTTCTTTGCGACAAGGCAGATGATGAATACGGCGGGCGGCTGCCCGTCCATGTGCGCTGTCTGTTAGACGAGTTTGCAAATATCGGGCAGATACCGAAGTTTGAAAAGCTCATAGCCACCATACGAAGCCGGGAAATTTCCGCTTCAATCATTTTGCAGAGCCAGTCGCAGCTAAAAGCGATATACAAAGACAATGCCGATACCATTGTCGGCAACTGCGACACCACTCTTTTCTTAGGTGGTAAGGAGAAAACCACCTTAAAAGAAATGTCGGAAATCTTGGGGAAAGAAACCATTGACAGCTTCAATACTTCCGAGAACCGGGGGCGGGAGGTATCGCATGGGCTGAACTATCAGAAGTTAGGCAAGCAGCTTATGACGGAAGATGAAATAGCGGTTATGGACGGCGGGAAATGTATTTTACAGCTTAGAGGAGTGCGCCCGTTCTTCTCTGATAAGTACGACATTACAAAGCACCCCAACTACAAATACCTGTCTGATTATGACAAGAAAAATACCTTTGATATGGAAAAGCATTTAAGGCGCAGACCCGCCCTTGTAAAGCCGGACGAACCCTTTGACTACTACGAAATCAGCGAAGCAGATTTGCAGGAGGAAACCGACCATGAATAGACGTATCCGAAAGAAAAAGGATAAGAAAATCACAGAAGCCATAAACGGACTTATCTCCATTGCCGAGTGGCAGGAAAGACAGCGGCAGGCTGCTATCCAGCAGTTTGTGAAACGGTGTGAAGCCCTGTATGAGCAGCAACGAAAGGAGGAATTGACGCAGTAACAAAATTTATGAGTGGATGCAGAATACGCGCCCCTACTGGAAAATCCATAACGCCCACACTTAAAAACTGAATACCGCCGCGCGGCAGAATTTTACGCAGCGTGGGGACTTACGACCGCGGCAGTTTGAAAACTGACCGCCGTTTTTTATGCCCTTTTTAGGGGGCAAGCCGCATTTGCGGCAGAAAGGAGCTTTATGGAATTTTTTAACTCTGCTATCGACGTATTACAGACCCTTGTTATCGCACTGGGCGCAGGCTTAGGCATTTGGGGCGTTATCAATCTCTTAGAGGGATATGGAAACGACAATCCGGGTGCAAAATCACAGGGCATTAAGCAGTTCATGGCTAATTAGTTGGAACAAAAAACGAAAGGAAGAGCACAATCCAGACGGTATCAGCGGCAGGCTACAAGAATAAATTGTGATTTCACAAGATTGGTGCTATAATAAGAGAAAAGTTCCTGCCGGGGCAGCCGCCCCGGTGGTATGGATAGAAAGGCAGGAAAACAATATGCACATCAGCTATAAACCACTCTGGCACACACTGTTAGAGCGTGATATGAGAAAAGAGGATTTAAGGCTTGCCGCTGGTATGACAACAAATATGATTGCCAACATGAGCAAAGAGGGAAAGCACATCAGCATGGATACATTAGCCCGTATCTGCGAAACGCTGAATTGTGAGATTACCGATGTGATTGAGTTAGTACCAGACGAGCCTGCTTCCACAGGAGGTAAGGAACATGAGCGAATTGAAACCAAGAATAACGGAAAACGGAATTGATTATATCCTTGTCGGAGATTATTACATCCCGGACTTGAAACTGCCGGAGGAACACCGCCCTATCGGAAAGTACGGACGGATGCACCGGGAATATTTAAGGGAAGTCCACCCAGCCAGATTGAATACATTGATACTGACCGGGGAATTGTGGACATATCTTGCAGACCTGAACGAACAGGCACAGGAACGGTTAGACACCATCATGGAGCAGATGAAAACTGCCGAGGGCGTAACCGAGGAATTGAAGCGTACCCACCAAATGGAATGGGTGCAGCGTTGCAATAACATTCATAACCGGGCAGAAGAAATTGTTTTGCATGAGATGATTTATTCATAACGGGAGCAATTAAATCGGAGGTATATAAGATGATTGAAATTGTATTTGGTGAAAGTGCCTGTGGAAGTTTGAAAATTGCCCAAACTTACGGCAAGGGAAAGTATAGAGGAAGTGCTGTTTCAATATTTATGAGGCATGAAGACGGGAGTGTTCCATCTTCAGATGAAATGAAAAAAGCACAGCTTCAAGCACAGGAACAAGAACGCATTGCTTGGGAGAATGCTATTCCATTGGGAGGCAAGAGCTGTGATGTTTATTGTTTTGATATGGCTCTTAGTGTGGGAGATATTTCTGATAATGGAATTGGCGAACAGCGGAAAAATGTTTTCAAGAAAATGCTGTCTGTCTGCTTTGTAGAGGATTTAGATTATCAGGTTGAAGAAAAAATACAGAAAATTAAAACTACATTGACCTCAGTGATTGAACGATATGTAGCTGGGGAAGAAATTCGCATTTGGTATAGCTATAATCCAGATGAGCTTTGTGGTATGTATTGGCTTATGAAACAACTTCAACCCTTAAACTGCCAGACAACAATTTATTTGGTTAAGTTACCTACATGGGAATATGGAAAAGAAAATACTATGACATCCAAAATAGCATGGGGCGAGGTCTCTCCTGGCGAATGGGGAAACTATATAACTCTACAAGAGAAAGCTAATCCTGTATTTCTTTCAGCTTGTGCTATGAAATGGAATCAACTTCAAAATGAAAATGCACCTTTGCGTGCAATGTTAAATGGTAAATTGCAAAGCGTTTCAGAAGATATATATGATAGTTTCATTCTTCGTGAAATTGCGGAACAGCCAGAGCAATTCAAAATGGCTATTGTCATAGGTAATGTTTTAGGAAAATATCAACTTGGAATTAGTGATGTATGGATTTCCAATCGCATTGATAAAATGCTTGAAGATGGTGTGTTGGAAATTATACAGGACGCACCAAAGGGAGAAACAAATTATCGCCGAATATTAAGAAAACGAATGAAGTAATAACCACAGCACAAACCGCTGCTACATGGAATCCAACAAACCATGCAACAGCGGTTTTCCTTTACCGTTTTTTCCTCTGGTTGATAGGCGTTCCCGTTTTCTTTGATTTTTGGAGAATCCGAATAAGCCAGCGAAATTCTTCATCTGACAGATTTTTATAGTTGATACCGAGCTGCTTGCAGTAAAGCACTGCCAGTTTTTCCAAACGGCTGCCCTTGAAATTTTCGACCGCTTCCAGATTTTCTTTCAGTTCATTGGCAACAGTGGTCTGGGGCGCACTCTCACTATCCTTTTTATGGGTTTCCCGAATATCCCGGATAATCAGGTTTAGGTCATCCAGAACCATGTGGCTGAAATATTCATCATCACTGATATGGGCGGCTTGCAGCACTTTCAAATGTGGGTCATCTTCGCCAGGGCGATACCGTTCTATGATTTCATGCCGGACAGTATCGACAAGGGTGTTGAGGTTTTGAATCTGCATGGTGGCAATCCCATCCACATAAATCTCAATGTCCGCAAGAAACTTGATAAAGTCCTTATGGGTGGCAAGTTCGCAGAGCAGACGGTTGTTGATCCGTCCGCTTTTCAGAAGTGCAACCATTTCATCGTTCAAATGCAGCTCCGTCAGTGGCGTGTTGATCTGCTCCCTGTTCTCTGTCCGGCACAGCAGATAATCGACGGAAACCCCATAGAAGTCTGCCAGCGTGATAAGGTTGCCATGATTGATTTCCTTAAAATCTTCTTTTTCATAACTGCCAAGGGCTGATTTAGAAATACCCGTTAGCTTTGATAGTTCTTCCAGATTTAAGCCTTTGTCCTTGCGGAGTTCCCAAAGGCGTTCCTGTATGCTTGTTGCTCCTTTCATGGGCACACGCTCCTTTCCAACGGTTTCATTGCTGCCGCTTATCTGGATTATATCACACTTTCCGTAATCGTGGAAATTTCTGATTTTTACCCTTAATTCCTACTTTGTGGACATACGGCACAGGGCACAAAAATGTTCTATGATACAGGTAGTTCATCGATGGATTATTCCAATCGAATGACCAGCCTGTGTGGGATATGCTTCCCCGGCGATGTAGCGCCATGAATTTTGGCAGGGATATGGAGGAACCCTGACCGAAACGAGCGTACCAAAGGGAGCGATACGCCGCTGTGAGATTCAGGGGAGGAACGACACCGGGGAGAACTGGCGAACTGACACCGAAATGATACCGAAACACGACAATCTGATAGGGGGATAGTCTACCCTATCGCTGATACTTCGGGAGATTTTAAGCGGCTCTATGGCTGTAATTTTGCCGAAAATCGCCCCGAGACCATACACTAAAACGGGAGGAAACACAATATGCCGAGAATGAGCAAAAAGAGGAAGCATGAGCTTTCCTTTTACCTCAATGACCGGGGGCGTGTCACTTACAACGAATTATGCCGGAAATGCCAGCATGGGTGCAAGCAGAGCTTCCGGGCGGTTGTGATTGACTGCCCCTGTTATTTATCCAAACGAGCAAAGAAAAAGGAGGAACACACCGAATGAATTTTGAATTTATGACGATAGACACACCATTACCGCCCTGTATGCCATTTCCCAGAGCGTTGACAGGATTTCCAGTCAGCAGCACCGCAAAGGTCATGTACTGCCGGATGCTGGACGCTATGCTATCCAAAGGGAAGGAGGACGAGAACGGAATCCTGTTTGTCTGCTTCCCCATCACAGCCATTGCCGCAGTCCTGTCCCGCAGCCCCATGACGGTCAAGCGTTCTCTGAATGAACTGGAAACCGCCGGACTTATCATGCGGGTGCGTCAGGGCATTGGAAAACCAAACAGGATTTATGTGCTGATACCGGGAAAGGAGGACGCTGCCCTTGCCTGATACCTCAAAACTGGAAAAGCTCAACCGGGAGTTGGAAAAAAGCGAAAAGAAACTGCGGAAAGCCATCAATGATGAAAAGGCATTGCAGCACCAGTTGAAGCAGCTTACCCGAAAGGAACGGACGCATCGGCTCTGTACTCGTGGCGGTATGCTGGAAAGTTTTCTGCAAGAGCCGGAACGCCTGACAGATGATGATGTCATGCTGCTGTTGAAACTCATTTTTCACAGGCAGGACACGCAGGAACTATTGAAAAAACTGCTGGAACGGGAGAAGCTGGAAACCCCTTAGTTTACTAAGGGCGCAATTATACACCACCCAAAGGTTGGTGCATTGCGTTCTCCGAAGGCTCCTCGCCGGAGGGCTGTGATTTTCCGCAGCCACGGACTGCTCCAAATCAAACAGGGGACGCTACACTTCCCCTGCGCTGGCTTTCGCCAGCTACCCTTTTGTGGACTTGCCATCTGGGGACACCTTGCGTTGCAAGCTGTTCCCAGCCGACAAGTTTTACAGAATCAGTTTTCTGTCTTTTGAGAAGAAATGAAAAATGTTATACTAAAAAATGAAAATGCCTATTGACTCTCACGGAACGTCATAGATTAAAGTTACCTTATCAGGAACAGGAGGTCAGCAGCTATGAGGACAGTAAAAGAAATATCAGATTTAACAGGTATCAGCGTTCGCACGCTTCACTATTATGATGAAATCGGGTTGTTAAAGCCAACAGAAAAAAGTGATGCGGGATACCGGCTTTATGACGATAAGGCACTGGAAACATTACAACAGATTTTATTTTTCCGTGAGTTTGATATCTCCTTGAAAGAAATCAAAGCTGTTTTGGACAATCCGGCTCTTGAAAGAAATCAGATTCTACAAGTACAGCGAAAAATGTTGGTAACAAAGAAAGAACGAATGGAACGTCTGATTGCCAGCATTGATGACATTCTGAAAGGAGAGAACAAAATGGATTTTACAATTTTTACCAAAACAGAAGTAGAAGAAATGTTCCAAACCATGCTTGAGCATATGCCGGAGAATATGAGAAACATTGCAATTAAAGAATTTGGTAGCATTGAACAATGGAAAAAGCATTATATGGAAGTCGTATCTTCGGAAGAAATGCAGAAAGGCTATGCAAAGGTAGTTGAATGGTATGGTGGAAAGGACAAGTTTCTGTCTGTTGCCCGAACTCCCGTCAGCAAAGAAGTTGCAGAAAGCTATAACAAACGGATAGAAGCGATTTTGCAAAAACTGATTGCAAAACAGAATTGTGACATAGATTCTTTTGAAGTAAAAGAGCTTGTTGGAGAATATGGCTTTGTTATGAAACAGCTTGCCCAGATAAAAGAAGAAAAAGGCTTTATGATGGCACAGACGCAGTATTACCGCAATGAACAAATCAAACCAATGATAGACGAAAAATACGGTGAAGGGGCTTCTGATTTCTTTGCACAGGCAATAGAAAACTATTATAAAGTTAAGTAATCTTGAATTTTAACTAAATACCCGCCGCCCCCAGCGGCACACCAAGCAGGAAATCTGAAAAAGGTCTCCTGCTTTTTTTATACCTAAAATCGGAAAGGAGGAACACTAAATGCCCTGTCCACACAATCAAATCTCCATCGTCCAGCGTAGCAACCGCCAGTCTGCTGTTGCCGCCGCTGCTTACCAAAGCGGCGAAAAGCTGTTCTGTGAATACGACCAGCAAGTGAAGCACTACCCAGAAAAGCGTGGTATCGTCCATAATGAAATCCTGCTCCCGGCAAATGCCCCGCCAGAGTATGCAGACCGCAATACCTTATGGAACGCCGCCGAAGCTGTTGAGAAGCAATGGAACTCCCAGCTTGCAAGGCGGTGGGTGCTTTCCATTCCCAGAGAGATACCGCCCGACCAGTACGCCGCCCTTGTCCGGGATTTCTGCAATCAGCAGTTTGTTTCCAAAGGAATGTGCGTGGATTTTGCCATCCATGACAAAGGGGACGGAAACCCTCACGCTCATGTCATGCTGACTATGCGGGCAATGGATGAACATGGGAAATGGCTTCCCAAGAGCCGCAAGGTTTATGACCTTGACGAGAACGGGGAACGGATAAAACTTCCGTCCGGCAGATGGAAAAGTCACAAGGAAGATACGGTTGACTGGAACGACCGCAAGTATTGTGAAATCTGGCGGCATGAATGGGAGATCATCCAGAACCGCTATCTGGAAGCCAACAACCGCCCGGAGCGGGTGGATCTCCGTTCTTATGAAAGACAGGGGCTTGATATTATCCCTACCGTCCATGAGGGTGCTGCTGTCCGGCAGATGGAAAAGCGAGGGATTCAGACCAACATCGGAAATCTGAACCGGGAAATCAAAGCCGCCAACAGCCTGATGAAGTCTATCCGGCAGCTTATTAAAAATCTCAAAGGCTGGATTATCGAGCTTAGTGAAAAACGAAAAGAACTGCTTGCGGAAAAAGCTGCGGAGGAAGCGGTATTTCTTCCCAATCTGTTGATGAAGTACATGGAGGTACGAAAGGCAGAACGGAGCGACTGGACACGGGCGGGACAAAACCGTGGAACTTCCAAAGACTTAAAGGCAGTCAGCGAAGCCCTGTCCTATCTTCAGAGAAAGGGACTTTCCACCGTGGAGGATTTGGAAAACTTTATAGAAACGTCCGGGAAATCTGCCGCCGACTACCGAAAGCAGATGAAGCCAAAGGAAACCCGCAGCAACGTGATTGACGCTATCCTTGCCGCCCGGACGGACTGTAAGGAATGTAAGCCCGTTTATGAGAAATACCAGAAGATATTTTTCAAGAAAACTAAGGAAAAATTCAAGCTGGAACACCCGGAGGTTGCCCGGTTTGAGAAAGCCAGTGCCTACCTTGCCAAGCACCCGGATGATAAGGACAGCACGAAAAAGGAGCTTTTGCAGGAACAGGCGAAGCTTGTGGGCGAAATCGCAGACTTGAAAGTACCGTTGACCGAGGTGCAGGAAGATTTGAAGAAGCTGCGGGACATCCGCTACTGGGTACGGAAAGCCACACCCGGCACAGAGGAAAGCAAAGAGCCGCCCAAGAAGCAGCCCCTCAAAGAAGTCTTGCAGGATAAGGCTGACGAGAAGAAAGCACAGAAAAACGCCCCGGCGCAGACGAAACACAAACAACAGGATATGGAACTTTAACAGGCACTTGCCATTTTCAGATTGAGAATGATAAGTGCCTTTTCTTTTTTACAAGGAGGAATTGATTTGAATGTATTTGAAGCTGTGAAGCAGTCCGTTACGACAAGACAGGCTGCGGAGCATTACGGAATCCGGGTAAACAGAAACGGGATGGCTTGCTGCCCGTTCCACAACGATAAGACCCCCAGCATGAAGCTGGACAAGCGTTTCCACTGCTTCGGATGTGGTGCAGATGGGGATGTGATTGATTTTGTAGCTGCCCTGTACGGGCTGGGGAAAAAGGAAGCCGCCGCACAGTTGGCGAGTGACTTCGGGCTTGCCTATGAGGACTGGAAGCCACCGGGCAGGGCAAGGAAGCCCAAGCCCCGGCAGAAATCCCCGGAAGAACAGTTCCGGGAAGCAAAGGCACATTGCTTCCGTGTCCTTGCCGATTATCTACACCTCTTACGGGTATGGAAAACCGACTATGCCCCGCACTCCCCGGAGGAAGCGTTTCATCCCCGGTTCGTGGAAGCCTTGCAGAAGCAAGCCCATGTGGAATATCTGCTGGATGTGCTGCTGTTCGGGGAGACAGAGGAAAAAGCGGTTTTGATTATGGACTACGGAAAGGATGTGATACAGCTTGAACAGCGAATGGCAGAGCTTGCAGCCGCAGACGCAGCAAGAACTAAAAAACACCATGAACGCCATGCAGCCGCCCCAGAGCGTTGAGGAAGTAAAGGCAACTCTGGAAACCACCGAGAAAGGCGGCGTCCGCCAGAGCATACGGAACTGCCTGACCGTATTCCAGCGTGACCCTGTGCTTGCCGGGGCAATCGCCTACAACATCCTGACCGACCGCAAGGACATCATAAAGCCCATCGGTTTTCACAGAGAAAGCACAGCCCTGACCGATACGGACATGAAGTATCTGCTTCTCTATCTGGAGGAAACCTACGGGCTTACCAGTGAGAAAAAGATTGAAACCGCCATCGGGATTGTGGCGAATGAGAATAAGTACCACCCCATCCGGGATTTTCTGAACAGCCTTGCATGGGACGGGACTGAGCGCATCCGCTTCTGTCTGCGGCACTTTCTGGGAGCTGATGTGGACGATTACACCTATGAAGCCTTGAAGCTGTTCATGCTGGGGGCGATTACAAGGGCATTTAAGCCCGGAAGCAAGTTTGAAATCATGCTGTGTCTGGTAGGCGGTCAGGGGGCTGGCAAATCCACCTTCTTCCGGCTGCTGGCAGTCCGGGACGAGTGGTTTTCCGATGATTTGCGGAAGCTGGACGATGATAACGTGTACCGCAAGCTGCAAGGTCACTGGATAATTGAAATGTCGGAAATGATGGCAACCGCCAATGCCAAGAGCATTGAGGAAATCAAGTCCTTTCTAAGCCGCCAGAAAGAGGTTTACAAAATTCCCTATGAAACTCACCCGGCAGACCGCCCCCGTCAATGCGTGTTCGGCGGCACTTCCAACGCCCTTGACTTTCTCCCCCTTGACCGTTCCGGCAACCGCCGATTTATCCCGGTCATGGTGTACCCGGAGCAAGCCGAGGTTCACATTTTGGAGGACGAAGCCGCTTCCAGAGCCTATATCAGCCAGATGTGGGCGGAAGCAATGGAGATTTACCGAAGCGGCATGTTCAAGCTGTCATTCAGCCCAGCCATGCAGCGGTATCTCAAAGAACACCAGCGGGATTTTATGCCGGAGGACACCAAAGCCGGGATGATACAGGCTTACCTTGATAAGTACACCGGGGAAACGGTCTGCTCCAAGCAGCTCTACAAGGAAGCCTTAAACCACACCTTTGATGAGCCGAAGCAATGGGAAATCCGGGAAATCAACGAGATAATGAACCAGTGCATTACCGGGTGGAACTACTTTTCCAATCCGAGGATGTTTGCGGAATACGGCAGACAAAAGGGCTGGGAGCGTGAAATCCCGGCAACGGACACCGACAACCCGCCCGAAAAATCTATGGACGGTTTTGTGGAGGTCACAGAGCAGATGGAGCTTCCATTCTGAAAATGACAGCCCGTTGCCGACTTCGTTGCTATCCCGTTGCCGAGCCGGTTGCCGGGGAAAATCCCTTATTTCCGGGCTTTTTCCCTCTCTGACAACCAAAACAACAGAAAAATAAAAGAAAAGTATAAATAGTAATCAACGCCAGATTGAGATTGTTTGCAAGGTCTTTTGAAGCCCGTTGCCGGACTTCGTTGCCGACCGTTCTCTGTCTGGCTATTTTCATGTATGGAGGATAACTGCCTATGGCGAAAAATAAGACCAAGATTGAAGTGACAACCGTATTTGACGGGGAACTGGACGCCACCGATGTGTTCGTCAGCCTGATTTCCCAGAAATACGGCAAAACAAATACAAAAGAATATCTTGCTAAAAAGAAAGATTTGAAGTATAATGAAGATGAGGTTCAACAGAGCCAGATACCGTCTGGATTGTGTGGGTAAATGGCTATGATGAACGAAATGGAATACAGAACAATCGGTTCAGCACTTGCCGGGGGCTATCGTGCGGCGGTCTATTGCAGGCTGTCAAAGGACGATGACCTGCAAGGCGAAAGTGCCAGTATCGCAAACCAGCGTGATATGCTGGAAAAATACTGCGAAAAGCAGGGATGGGAGGTTGTGGCAGTCTATCAGGACGATGGCTTCACAGGTCTTAATATGGAGCGTCCTGATTTACAGAGAATGTTGAGAGCCATTGAGCGCAGGCAAATCAACCTTGTCATCACGAAAGACCTCAGCCGACTGGGGCGTAACTATTTGCAAACAGGGCATTTGATTGAGGACTTTTTCCCAAGAAACGGTGTCCGCTATATCGCCATGAATGACGGTATCGACACCCTGCGGGATAACAACGACATCGCCCCGTTCAAGAATATCCTGAACGAGATGTACAGCAAGGATATTTCCAAGAAAGTCCATTCCTCTTATCTTCTGAAAGCGCAGAAAGGACAGTTTACCGGGTGTCTTGCCCCGTTTGGGTATCGGAAAGACCCGGAGGACAAAAACCATCTGCTCATTGACGAGGAAACCGCCCCGATTGTGCGGCTGATTTTCGGATATGCCCTAAACGGTCATGGTCCGAACTATATCCGCAGACGGCTGGAGGAAGAAAAAATCCCCTGCCCCACATGGTGGAACCGGGAACGGGGGCTTCGCAATACCCGCACCAAATGGGAAAAGAAAGACCCGGAAAACGGGCGGTATATGTGGGACTTTTCCGTTATCAAAGACCTTTTGATGAATCCCGTTTACACTGGGGCGATTGCTTCCCAGAAAAAGGACTACCGTTTCAAAATCGGCACGATTGGGGAAAAGAAGCCGGAGGACTGGATTGTAGTGGAAGGACAGCATGAACCGCTGATTGACCGCATGAGCTTTGACATTGTGCAGAACAAGCTGAAATCCCGCCAGCGTCCGGGGCAGACCAATGAAATCAGCCTGTTTGCCGGACTGATAAAATGCGGCGAGTGTGGGAAGTCTCTGACGGTACGCTACACAAACGCAAAACATCCCCAGCAGATTTACTCCTGCAAGACCTACAATGCCTTTGGAAAGAACCACTGCACCCAGCACCGGATTGATTATGACACCCTTTACAGTCATGTGCTGCGGAAAATCCGGGAATGTGCCAGAGCTGCCCTGATGGACGGGAAAGCGGTTGCTGACCGCCTGACCAATACCTGTGAAGCCGAGCAGCGGGAACAGCGGGAAGCAATGGAACGCTCCCTTACAAGGGACGAGGAACGGATTGAGGTTCTGGACAAAATGGTAATGCGGCTTTATGAAGATATGATTGCAGGGCGTATCAGTGAGCAGAACTTCAACACCATGCTGGAAAAGACACAGACCGAGCAGACGGAACTTAAAACAAAAGTGTCCGAGGGCAGAAAGCGGCTGTCCGATGAAGTCCAGCTTGCCAATGACGCAAAACAATGGGTGGAAGCCATTCAGGAATACGCCAACATTACAGAACTGGACGCAGCCACCCTCAACCGCTTAATCAAAGAAATCGTCGTGCATGAGCGCATTGACGAAGATAAAACAAGACACATTTCTATCGAAATTCATTTTAATCTCAAACCCATCCCGGAGGTGGAACAGGTCACTGCCTGACCTGTCCCGCCGGGACGGTTCTCTTAAAAACACCATATAGATTTTTTGTACGCCGCCGCCCGCCATCGAGCAGAGTTTTACACCTAATTGGGGATAAAACAGCTTATGGCGGGCGGCGGTGTTGCCCTTATCGGCACTATCCTTGTACCTCTGCTTTCCGGTCTGTTCGGATAAGTTTACGGAGGGTAGCCTATGGAGAGCATACTTGACGCGATTAACGAATGGATAAAGGAAATCCTTATCGGCGCGATAAACGGTAATCTGTCAACTATGTTCGGGGACGTAAACGAAAAAGTAGGCACCATTGCAGCGGAGGTAGGCAAGACCCCGCAGGGGTGGAACGCAAACATTTTCAGCATGATACAAAATCTGTCGGAAAATGTGATTGTACCCATTGCGGGGCTTGTCATTACCTATGTCCTCTGTTATGAGCTTATCAGCATGGTAACGGAAAAAAACAATATGCACGATGTTGACACGTTTATGTTTTTCAAATGGTTTTTCAAAGCCTTTGTTGCCGTTTTCTTGGTAACGCATACCTTTGATATAACAATGGCGGTGTTTGATATGGCACAGCATATCGTTTCCGGCGCGGCGGGGGTTATCGGCGGCGATACGAATATCGACGTAACCGAAGCCCTTGCCGCCATGCAGGAGGGACTAAAAGATATGGAAATCCCCGAACTACTGTTACTTGTCATGGAAACGAGCCTTGTAAGCCTTTGTATGAAAATCATGTCCGTACTGATAACCGTTATCCTCTACGGCAGAATGATTGAGATATACGCCTACTGTTCCGTTTCCCCTATCCCTTTTGCTACCATGACAAACCGGGAATGGGGACAGATTGGGAACAACTACCTAAAGGGGCTGTTTGCACTGGGCTTTCAAGGCTTCCTCATTATGATATGCGTCGGCATTTATGCGGTTTTAGTAGGCGAAATGGTCTTAGCGGACAATCTGCACAGCGCGATTTTTTCCCTTGCAGCCTATACCGTTATCCTCTGTTTCTCCCTGTTCAAATCCGGCGCACTGGCAAAATCCATATTCAACGCCCACTAAGGGCAGAAAGGAGGTTTTTTCTTGGCGTATGTACCTGTACCCAAAGACCTTTCCAAAGTCAAAACAAAAGTCGCTTTCAATCTGACAAAGCGGCAAATCCTTTGTTTTTCAGTGGCACTTCTTATAGGACTGCCGCTTTTCTTTTTGCTCAAAGACAGCGCAGGGACGAGCCTTGCGGCAATGGTAATGATTGTCGTCATGCTTCCCTGCTTCTTGGTTGCCATGTATGAAAAGCATGGGCAGCCCCTTGAAGTGGTAATAAAGAACATCATTCAGACAAAATTTACCCGCCCCAAAGTGCGACCGTATCAGACAGAAAACCTATATGCACTCTTGGAGAAACAGCGGGCATTAGAAAAGGAGGTATCAGCGATTGTCAAAAGGACAGACAAAAAAGACGCGGGAAGCCGCAGGAAACAGGCGTAAGCTGACCCGCGCGGAAAAGAAACAGATAGCGGCGGTTATCCGGCAGGCAAAGGGGGACGGCAAAGCCCACACCGCACAGCAGACCATTCCCTACCTTGCCATGTACCCGGACGGTATCTGCAAAGTGGCGCAGCGGAAATATTCAAAGAGCATTGCTTTTGAGGACATTAACTATCAGCTTGCACAGGCAGACGATAAGACCGCCATTTTTGAAAACTGGTGCGATTTTCTCAACTACTTTGACGCGAGCGTGAACGTGCAGCTTTCTTTTATCAATCAAGGCTCACAGCAGGAACAGGCAGCGCGGGCAATCCATATCCCGCCGCAAAATGACGCTTTTAACTCTATCCGCACCGAGTATTCGGATATGCTGAAAAATCAGCTTAGTAAAGGCAACAACGGGCTTGTGAAGCACAAATACATTACCTTTACTGTTGAAGCCGATAACAAAGCGGCTGCAAAGTCAAGGCTTTCCCGTATCGAAACCGACGTGCTTAACAATTTCAAGGTGCTTGGCGTAACTGCCCGCCCCTTATCCGGCTATGAACGCTTAAAGGTGCTGCATGGGGTATTCCACCCGGAGGGCGAGCCGTTCTCCTTTTCCTTTGACTGGCTTACCCCGTCGGGGCTATCTACAAAGGATTTTATCGCCCCGTCCTCTTTCCGTTTTGGCGAGGGACGTTATTTTGCTATGGGGAAAAAGACGGGTGCGGTATCGTTCCTTGAAATCCTTGCCCCTGAGCTGAACGACCGTATCTTAGCAGATATGCTTGATTTGGAAACGGGCGTTATTGTAAATCTTCACATTAAAAGTATCGACCAGTCGGAAGCAATCAAGACCATTAAGCGAAAAATCACTGACCTTGACAAGATGAAGATTGAGGAACAGAAAAAAGCGGTTAGAAGCGGTTACGATATGGATATAATCCCGTCCGACCTTGCCACTTTTGGAAACGAAGCAAAGAATTTGTTGCAGGATTTACAGAGCCGCAACGAGCGAATGTTTCTTCTCACATTCCTTGTGGTAAACATGGCAGACACGAAGCGGAAACTGGAAAATGACATTTTTGCGGCGGCGGGCATTGCACAGAAATACAACTGCGCCTTGACCCGTCTTGACTATCAGCAGGAAGCGGGGCTGATGTCCTCTATCCCTTTGGGGGAGAACCTTATCCCGATACAACGGGGACTTACCACATCAAGCACCGCTATTTTTATCCCGTTCATCACGCAGGAGCTATTTCAGACCGGGGCTGCCCTGTATTACGGGCTGAACGCTTTAAGCAACAACATGATACTCTGCGACCGCAAGCAGCTTAAAAATCCCAACGGTTTAATCTTGGGAACACCGGGCAGCGGAAAATCCTTTGCGGCAAAGCGGGAAATCACAAATGCTTTTCTTATTACCGACGACGATATTTTTATCTGCGACCCGGAAGCGGAATATTTTGCCCTTGTAAAGCGGCTTGGCGGGCAAGTGATACGGTTATCCCCGACAGGGAAAGGCATGGACGGTACGCCCCAGTATGTGAACCCTATGGATATGAACCTCAATTACAGCGAGGACGACAGCCCCCTTGCACTGAAAAGTGATTTTATCCTTTCCCTCTGCGAGCTTGTGATTGGCGGCAAGGAGGGCTTGCAGCCTGTTGATAAGACCGTCATTGACCGCGCCGTAAGGAATGTGTACCGGGACTATCTTGCTGACCCTGTACCGGAGAAAATGCCTATCTTGGGCGACCTTTACGACGAACTGTTAAAGCAGCCGGAGCCGGAAACTGCCCGCATTGCGGCAGCATTGGAGCTGTATGTTTCCGGCAGCCTTAATGTATTCAACCACAGAACGAATGTGGAGCTTTCTAACCGCCTTGTCTGCTTTGATATTAAGCAGCTTGGAAAACAGCTCAAAAAGTTAGGTATGCTCATTGTGCAAGACCAGATATGGAACCGCGTTACCATCAACCGGGCAGAAAAGAAATCCACCCGCTACTATATGGACGAGTTTCACTTGCTCTTAAAAGAGGAACAGACGGCAGCTTACAGCGTGGAGATTTGGAAGCGTTTCCGTAAATGGGGCGGTATCCCCACAGCCATTACGCAGAACGTCAAAGACCTCTTGGCAAGCCGCGAGGTGGAAAATATCTTTGAAAACAGCGATTTTGTTCTCATGCTCAATCAAGCGCAGGGCGACCGTACTATCCTTGCAAAGCAGCTTAATATTTCCCCGCAGCAGATGAAGTATGTTACCCACACCGAAGCGGGCGAGGGGCTTATCTTCTATGGGAATGTGGTGCTGCCTTTTGTAGACCGTTTCCCGAAAGATACCGAGCTTTACCGCATTATGACGACGAAGCCGGAGGAAGTGAGCAGCCTATGAAAACAGACGTGATTATCAACCGGGACGCGCTTTGTGCTTTGCAGGAATTACCCAGTGAAAGCGTCCATTGCTGCGTTACAAGCCCGCCCTACTTTGCGCTGCGGGACTATGGGCTTGACGCACAAATCGGACAGGAGGACACGCCGGAACAGTATATTGACAGGCTGACCGCTGTTTTTAGCGAGCTTTACCGGGTGCTTAGAAAGGACGGTACGCTATGGCTGAATATTGCAGACACCTATTGCGGCACAGGAAATAAAGGCGGCTATGCTGACCCGAAAAACCCAAAGGGGCGCACCGGGCAGCGGATTGCAAGGAACAGCCGCGTTACCGGCTGCAAGCAAAAGGACTTAATCGGTATTCCCTGGCTCTTAGCGTTTTCCTTGCGGGAACAGGGGTGGTATCTGCGGAGCGATATTATATGGCAGAAACAAAACCCTATGCCGGAAAGCTGCAAAGACCGCCCGACCCGCTGCTATGAACATATCTTTTTGCTTTCAAAGGAAAAGAAATATTACTATGACGCTGCCGCCATTGCGGAACCCTTAGCACCTACTACCGCAGAACGGTACCGCAGGGCGCGCAGCACCAACAGCAAATACATACAGGAAATCCCCGGACAAGGAAAGGTGCAGGGACTAAACCGACCGCGGGACGGTGGCTACTATGACGACGCGCTCATGCCGACCACGCGGAACAAGCGGGACGTGTGGCTGATTAACACTGTCCCATATAAAGGGGCGCATTTTGCAGCTTTTCCCCCGAAATTAGCGGAAACCTGTATCTTGGCAGGCTGCCCCAAAGGCGGGATTGTCATAGACCCGTTTTTTGGAAGCGGCACGACCGGGCTTGCAGCAAAAAGCCTTGACCGCCATTATATCGGGATTGAATTAAATGCAGAGTATTGCGCCCTTGCGAGGGCGCGGATTGGAGGTGCAGGACTATCAAGCAGTTAAAACCACGCGATAAAATCACACAGAAAATGACCCGCGACGGCGTGGTGGAAGTCAACGAAACACAGCAGACTGCCGAGCGTATCAGCAGCCGGGAAGCAGACAGCGACTTTTCACAGCCGGACAGTGCCGCAGCGGAGCGCGTCATAGAACATCTTGACGCAGCACATACCCGAAAGGCAAACAAAAAGGCAGTCAAGAAAGAGCAGGAAGCTACTGCTTTGCGTACTTCCACTTCCCGCTTGCAGTTTACCGACGAGGAACGGGCAACGCCGGAACTGGAACGCTATATTGAAAAATCAAACAAAGCCGCTGACCGACTGGACGCGGCAAAGGCAGCTATCCCGAAGCAAAAGAAACTGGTTAGGGAACGCACCTTTGAGGAAGCCACAGGAAAAGCAAAGACCCACTTACGCTTTGAAGAACAGGAAAAACCGATACCCGGTAGCAAAAAGGGAAACCCGCTGTCCCGACCCGCACAGGAAGCGGGGATTTTCGTCCATAACAAGATACATTCCGTTGAAAAGGACAATTCCGGCGTTGAGGGGGCGCATAAATCGGAGGAACTTGCCGAGCGCAGCGCGAAATACGGGGCGAGGAAGTTAAAACAGGGCTACCGCAGCCATAAGCTGAAACCTTACCGGAAAGCGGCAAAGGCAGAAAAGGCAGCATTTAAGGCAAACGTCAACTTCCAGTATCGCAAGACCCTGCACGACAACCCGCAGCTTACTTCTAACCCTCTTTCCCGTTTCATGCAGAAACAGCAGATAAAACGCCAGTATGCAAAGGCGGCAAAGAAAGGCGGGGCAAAAGCCGCAGCGGAAGCCACAAGAAAGACGGCGAAAAAAACCGCCGAGGAAACAAGGAAAGCCGCCGCATTTGCGGCAAGACACCCGGCGGGCATTTTGATTGCAGTTGCCGCGTTGCTTCTCTTTATTATGATTTCCGCAGGGCTGTCCTCTTGCGGGGCTATGTTTTCCGGCTTGACTAACGGGGTGCTTGGCACTTCCTACACGTCCGAGGACAGCGACCTTGTGGCAGTTGAAAACAACTATGGCGCATTGGAAAACGGGCTGCAAAGTGAGATTGACAATATTGAAAGCACCCACCCCGGCTATGATGAATACCGCTATGACCTTGACAGTATCGGGCATAACCCCCACGAATTAGCGTCTTACTTGACCGCCCTCTTACAGAGCTACACCCCGCAGAGCGCACAAGCCGAGCTTGAACGTATCTTTTCCATGCAGTACACCTTGACGCTGACCGAGGAAGTGGAGATACGCTACCGCACCGAAACAAGCACCGACCCGGAAACCGGGGAAACCACAACCGAGGAAGTCCCTTATGAATATCACATCTTAAACGTCAAACTGGAAAACAAGCCGATTTCCGAGCTTGCGGAGGAACTTCTTACGCCACAGCAGCTTGAAATGTTCCATGTCTACTTGGAAACAAGCGGCAACAAACCGCTGATTTTCGGCGGCGGTTCTCCCGACGGAAGCCCGTCCGAGGATTTAAGCGGCGTGGAGTTTATAAACGGTACGCGCCCCGGAAATCAAGAGCTTATGGAGCTTGCAAAGCAGCAAGTCGGAAATGTGGGCGGCTACCCTTACTGGTCTTGGTACGGCTTTAACAGCCGCGTGGAATGGTGCGCCTGTTTTGTATCATGGTGCTACAATCAAGCCGGAAAAAGCGAACCCCGCTTTGCGGGCTGCGAATGGCAGGGTATCCCTTGGTTTCAGTCAAGGGGACAATGGGGCGCACGCGGCTATGAGAATATCGCACCGGGCGACGCTATCTTTTTCGATTGGGATTTAGACGGCGTTGCCGACCATGTGGGGCTTGTGCTTGGCAGGGACGGCAGCCGCGTCTATACCGTTGAGGGCAATTCCGGCGACGCCTGCAAGATAAAGAGCTATGACCTAAACTATCAATGTATCAAAGGCTACGGGCTGATGAACTGGTAAAGCAGCCCCGAAAAGAAAGGAGAATTTATTTATGGCAATGAACAAAATCGACCGTATCAATAAGGAAATCGCAAAGACCCGCGAGAAAATCACAGAGTATCAGAACAAGTTAAAAGGACTGGAAGCGCAGAAAACCGAAGCGGAAAACCTTGAAATCGTGCAGCTTGTACGAGCTATGCGTCTGACCCCGCAGGAACTGAACGCTATGCTGTCCGGCGGCGGTATTCCCGGCATGACTGCTGCACCCGCAGAAGAAAACGAACAGGAGGAAAATGCAGATGAAGAATAAACTGAAAAAGACCATGACTGCCCTTTGTGCCGCCCTTATCTTTATGGGCGGTTTTTCTGTCCCTGCCTATGCACAGGGTGCAGCCACAGAGCCGCCCGCAGAGGACGCGACCAACGACAGCAACGTAGTTGTGGAGGAAAAAGAGGAAACGCCGCCCCTTACCCCAAAGGGAAACGCAACACTGGTTGATGATTACGGCGGCAATAAGCAGCTTATCACTGTTACCACCAAAGGCGGCAACTATTTCTATATCCTCATTGACCGGGCAGCCGAGGGGGAACAGACCGTACATTTCCTAAATCAAGTGGACGAAGCCGACCTTATGGCACTGACCGAAAACGGCGAAGCTGCCAAAAAGCCGGAAATCTGTAACTGTACGGAGAAATGCGAAGCCGGAAAGGTAAACACGTCCTGCCCGGTATGTGTTACCAGTATGACAGGCTGCACAGGAAAAGAACCCACCCCAACACCAACGGAGCAGCCGGAAGAACCGAAAGAAAAAGGCGGCAATCCCGGTGTGGTGCTTGCCTTAGTCCTCTTTGCCCTGCTTGGTGGCGGCGCAGCGTTCTACTACTTTAAGTTTATGAAGCCGAAGCAGAATGTAAAGGGCGATACCGACCTTGAAGATTTTGAATTTGAGGACTACGATGAGGACGAGCCGGAAGCAGATACCGGGGAAACTTCCGAAGATGAAGAAACGGAGGAAGAAACCCTATGACCCTGTTTACCGACAATCCCTTTGAAAAGATGATGATACAGAAACCGGACAGGCGGCGTGATAATGCGCCGCCTGTTCCTTATCCCCCGGCTTGCGCTTCCTGCCCGTATAAGGGGCAGTCCCCTTGTGTGGGGTACTGTCTGAAACAGGTACAGAAGAAAAAAGAAGCCGAGCCGGAACGCTGAAAGGAGGATTTTTTATTGACTTCACATATCTTAGTTATCGCAGAAAAGCCCAGTGTGGCGCAGACAATCGCTGCCGTACTTGGGGCAAAGGAAAAGAAAGACGGATTTCTCACAGGAAGCGGCTATATCGTTTCTTGGTGTGTGGGACATTTGGTAGGACTTGCGGAAGCTGCCGCCTACGGAGAACAATATAAAAAGTGGAGCTATGACAGCTTACCGATTTTGCCGCAGGAATGGAAGTACACCGTTTCGGCTGACAAGGAAAAGCAATTCAAGACCTTAAAGGAGCTTATGCACCGGGCAGACGTTTCCGAAGTCGTCAATGCCTGCGACGCAGGGCGTGAGGGAGAACTCATTTTCCGCTTTGTTTATGAAATGGCGGGCTGCAAGAAACCTATGCGCCGCCTTTGGATTTCTTCTATGGAGGACAGCGCAATCAAAGAGGGCTTTTCCCGTCTGAAGAACGGCGAAGAATACGACGCGCTCTTTGCTTCCGCATTATGCAGGGCAAAGGCTGACTGGCTTATCGGTATCAACGCCACCCGTCTTTTCTCTGTCCTTTACAACCACACCTTGAACGTGGGACGCGTACAGACCCCGACCTTAAAAATGCTTGTTGACCGGGACGTAGCGATTGCCACATTTAAGAAAGAAAAATACTACCATGTGCGCCTTACCTTATCCGGCGCGGAAGCTGCAAGTGAAAGAAGTTCAGATAAGGCAGAAGCCGACGCATTAAAAACGACTTGCGAAGCGTCAAAAGCAGTCTGTACTTCCCTTGCAAAAGAGAAAAAGACCGCAGCCCCGCCGAAGCTCTTTGACCTTACTTCTTTACAGAGGGAAGCAAACCGCCTGTTCGGTTATACCGCAAAGCAGACCCTTGACCTTGCACAAGCCCTGTATGAAAAAAGACTTCTTACTTATCCGAGAACAGACAGCAGCTATCTTACTGACGACATGGGCGACACAGCGGCGGGCATTATCAAGCTGCTTTGTGGGAAATTTTCTTTTATGGCGGGAAAAGACTTCACGCCGGAGCTTGGAAAGGTGCTGAACAGTAAAAAGGTATCAGACCACCATGCCATTATCCCGACTATGGAGCTTGCAAAGTCCGACCTTTCCGCGCTGCCGGAAAGCGAAAGGAATATCCTTACCCTTGCCGGGGCGCGTCTGCTCATGGCGACCGCTGCACCGCATACCTTTGAAGCGGTTACAGCAGTTTTTGAATGTGCCGGACAGTCCTTTACCGCAAGGGGCAAGACCATTCTTTATGAGGGTTGGAAAGAGATTGACCGAAAATACAGGGCAGCCTTAAAGAACAAGCCCGAAACGGACGACGCAGACAGCGACACAGAAAAGACCCTGCCGCCATTTACCGAGGGACAGACCTTTGAAAATCCGGCGGCAACGGTAACGGAACATACCACAACACCGCCAAAACCTCACAACGAAGCGTCGCTGCTCTCTGCTATGGAGCGCGCCGGAAGCGAGGACACCGACCCGGACGCAGAACGCAAAGGGCTTGGAACTCCCGCCACCCGCGCCGCCGTCATTGAAAAACTGGTAAAGGGCGGCTTTGTGGAGCGAAAAGGCAAGCAGCTACTTCCCACAAAGGACGGTATCAACCTTGTGTGCGTCCTGCCGGACACCTTGACAAGCCCGCAGCTTACCGCAGAATGGGAAAACAATCTGACGCAGATTGCCAAAGGCAAGGCAGACCCCGCCGCATTTATGGAGGGTATCGAGGATATGGCGCGGGAACTGGTAAAGACCTATCCGTTTCTTTCTGATGATAAAGCGCAGATGTTCAAGACGGAACGGGAAGCGTTGGGAAGCTGCCCGCGCTGCGGTTCTCCTGTCTATGAGGGAAAGAAAAACTACTATTGCAGCAACAAAGAATGTATCTTTACCATGTGGAAAAATGACCGT
This sequence comes from Clostridioides sp. GD02367, assembly GCF_045900275.1. Taxonomy (NCBI): domain Bacteria; kingdom Bacillati; phylum Bacillota; class Clostridia; order Peptostreptococcales; family Peptostreptococcaceae; genus Clostridioides; species Clostridioides sp. GD02367. The sequence continues at coordinate 42,180 of NZ_JBJODK010000016.1, forward strand.
TTCTTTGAAGAACGAAAAGTAACCTTTACCCACAAAATTGCCGCTGCACTCTTAAAATCCGGCAAGGTAAATGTGAAAAAGCTCTATTCCCCAAAGACGGGCAAAACCTACGACGGAACTATCGTATTGGCTGATACGGGCGGGAAATACGTCAACTACCGGGTGGAGCTTCCGAAGAAAAAATAACTGAATAGCAAGCATAGGAAAAGAGTACCCTTTTCCGTAAAATCCCTGCTTTCTCTACCGAGAACGGCGGGGATTTTTGCTTGTTGGGAAGTTTCCCAAACCCTCTGTTTTATGGAGGGTTTTACCCTCTGAAATCTTGAAAAAATATCTAAAATCTTTGGCAAAAATGCGGGCGCGGGGTACTGAATGATGAAACAGGAACATGCAGCGTCCGCGCTGCCGTTTGGAAAGGAGGTTACACATGGCAAGTTTACGGGACACCGTAAAGGACTATCAAGAAGAATTAAGGGACGGTATCGCTTGGGTGGCGTTTTGGAAAACGGGACGTTCTTGGAACGCCGAATATTTCCACCTTGAAATGGGCGATATTCTCTACCCGGAGGACAGAAGCCGCATGGAAGAAATCAAGCAGGCTGACCCTGCCGCCGTTGTGGTAAACGGCTATTACTCCGGCTATCTTGGCGAGGATATGAGCCTTGACGAGCTGACCGCCGGGGTGCGCCACCACTATGAAAACGGATATAGCAATATCGGGGAATTTATCGAAGCCCACGACGACAGGCTGCCGCCGGAGCTTATCGAAAAAGCAAGAGCCGCCGCCCACGCTGCGGGGCTTCCTTTCTCTGAAAAAGCCTACCGGGACGGCGAAGAACCCGACCCCTATCTATTTGACGGGAGCATGAGCATGGAGGACTACGAACTTATGCACCGTATGATTGAAAACGAAAGGAGCGAACGCATGGCAGAAACGATTTTAAGCGGGTATCTTTCTAATCTTGGAAAGTACACCGAGGGCAGACCTGCGGGCGAATGGGTATCATTCCCCACGACTGCCGAGCATTTGAAAGAAGTCTTTGACCGTATCGGGATAGACGGCAAAAACTACGGGGAGCTGCATATCACAGAATACCAGTCCTCTATTGCAGGACTGGCAGGAAAATTGACCGAGCTTGAAAGCCTTGACGAGCTGAACTATTTAAGCGAACTTTTGAAAATGCAGTTTGACGACGACCGGGAAAAATTTGTTGCAGCTATGGAATACGGCGACCATACCGACAACTTGCAGGACATCATCAACCTTGCACAAAACCTTGATTGTTACTGGCTTTATCCGTCCGTACAGAGTGAGGAAGATTACGGGCATTATCTGATTGAAGAACTGGACGAGTTGGAGCTGCCCGAAGAAGCAAAAAAATATTTCATGTATGAGGAATACGGGCGGGACGCTGCTATCAATGACGAGGGCAGATTTACCGAGCAGGGCTATATCTACAATAACCGCAACACCTTTACAGAATGGTACGACGGGCGCGACGTGCCGGAGGAATACCGGGTAACGCCGCAACCGCCAGTACAGGAAAAGGAACAGGCAGACCTTGACGCTTCCGCAGCGATACCGCCCGCCACAGAGCAGCCCCCGGTTCTCCCGATTATCCTATCTTCTGAAAAGCCCGCCGACAAAATGAAAGAGATTACAGACCGACTGGAACAGGGTATTTTAGGACTGTATGAGAGCGACCGTTACGCCGATTATCTGCGTACCATGTCAAAATTCCATGATTACAGCCTTAACAATACAATCCTTATCGCCATGCAGGGCGGCAATCTTGTGAAAGGCTATAAACAATGGGAAAAGGAATTTGACCGCCATGTAAAGCCGGGAGAAAAAGCTATCAAGATACTTGCGCCGTCCCCGTTTACTGTTAAGAAACAGGTGGAAAAAATCGACCCGGACACCCAAAAGCCTGTTTTCGATAAGGACGGGAAGCCTGTTACCGAGGAAAAGGAAATCAAGATACCCGCTTTTCGTGTGGTATCTGTCTTTGATATTTCACAGACCGAGGGAAAGGAGCTTCCTGCCCTTACCCATGAGCTGACGGGCAACGTGGAACAATACCAGGATTTTTTCGCTGCCCTTGAAAAGACTTCCCCCTTTGCTATGGGATTTGAAGCACTAAGCGGCGGCGTAAAAGGACGCTGCAATTATGAGGAAAAGCGTATCATCATCAACGAGGGCATGGACAAATTGCAGAATATCAAGACCGCAATCCATGAAATCGTCCACGCCACGCTGCATGATACTGCCCTTGCCATGCCGGAACGCCCCGACCGCCGCACCCGCGAGGTACAGGCGGAAAGCGTCGCCTATGCTGTCTGCCAACATTACGGGCTTGATACGTCGGACTATTCTTTTGGGTATATCGCCGGGTGGAGCAGCGGAAAAGAACTTGCAGAACTGAAAGGCTCTCTTGAAACAATCCGCAGTACCGCCGCAAGTCTGATTGATACCATAGACGGGCATTTTGCAGAAATCCAAAAGGCACAGGATAAGGAACAGACCACCGAACAGGCGCAGCCCGCACAGGAAGCCGCCAAACAGCCCGAAGCAGAAGCAGCCGCGCCGGAGCTTTCCGAAGAAACAGCCCCGGTACAGGAAAAAGAAGCACAGCCGGAACAGGCTGCACCCGCCGCCCCTTATTACACTATCAATGAAGCTGCCGCCAAACGCGCAAAGGATATGAACAGCTTTTCCGATTATAAGCAAGGCAGCGCGACGGCTGAATACAGACACTATGTAGATGAAGCCGTACAGCTTGCAGAAAGGCAGAAACAGCGGGTAGACCCGATGTACCATGAGAAAATCGACAGCCTGCTTGACACCTACGCCCGGAAACTGGCGGCGAACATGAACAAAGGCTATGAGATTGACGCGCGTGTTCCCTCTATCCTGATTGCGGGCGGCTCTAACTTCCCCACAAGGAAGAAAGAAAAGCAGAACGCAGCCCGCGACAGCAATTACCGGGAATGGCAGGACATACAAGGGCTTCTTGATAAAATCCGCAGTACCGGCATGGGCGGTATCAGCGCAGACGACCCGCAGGCAGTACAGAAGTTAGAAAAGAAACTGGAAAGCCTTGAAAAATCACAGGAAACCATGAAAGCCGTAAACGCCTATTACCGCAAGCATAAGACCCTTGACGGCTGCCCGCATTTACCGCCGGAGGAACTGGAAAAACTGAAAGCAGACATGGCGAGCAGTTGGCATTTGGAGGACAAGCCCTTTGCGACTTGGGCGTTATCCAACAACAGCGCAGAAATCCGGCGTGTGAAAGACCGTATCAAATCCCTTTCACAGCAAAAAGAAATCGGTTTTGTCGGTTGGGAATTTGACGGCGGCAAGGTGGAAGCAAACACCGAAGCGAACCGCCTGCAAATCTTCTTTGAAGATAAGCCGGACGAAGCCGCGCGGGAAGCCTTAAAAAGTAATGGCTTCCGTTGGTCGCCAAAAGCAGGGGCATGGCAGCGGCAGCTTACCAGTAACGCCTATTATGCGGCTGATTATGTCAAGGCGATTGCACCTCTTACCGAGGAAAAGCCTACCGAGTTACAACGGGCGCATATCCGGGCGCAAAAGGTAGCTGCACAGGAGCAACCCGTACAGGAGCAGCCGGAACAGGAAGCCCCACAGGACAAAGACACCTTTTCCATTTATCAGATAAAAGGCGGGGACGAAACAAGAGATTTGCGCTTTGAACCTTATGACCGTCTGACTGCCACAGGACACCGGGTAGACCCGAAAAACTATACACTTGTCTATTCCGCAGAGCTTACGCCGGGGACTTCCCTTGAAGATATTTACACCCGCTTTAATATCGACCACCCGAAAGATTTTAAGGGACACAGCCTTTCCGTTTCCGACGTGGTGGTACTTCATCAGAACGGGCAGGACACCGCCCACTATGTAGACAGCTTTGGTTATAAGGACGTGCCGGAATTTTTCAAGGAACAGGAAAAAGCCCTCATTCCCGACGACTTGGAAACGGGCGAAACAATCAAAACACCGAGGGGGACTTTCTATGTAACCGCCATGAGCCGCGAGCAAATGGAAGCTGCCGGATATGGATTGCACCACCAGTCCGACGACGGAAAATATCTGATTATGGGGAACGGTACAAGGGCTTTTGCTGTTCCCGTTCAGCCGGAAAACTATCTGAAATCTGCCGAGCAGACCACCGAGCAAAACTACAACATGATTGACGGGCAGATAAACAACACCCCGACCGTCGCAGAACTGGAAGCAAAGGTAAAGGCAGGAGAAACCATTTCCCTTGTTGACCTTGCGGAAGCTGTCAAGGCTGACAAGGAACGCGGCAAGGCAGCAAAAACGGAAAAGAAGCCCTCTATCCGGGCGCAGCTTAGAGCAGACAAAGAAAAGACCGCACAGAAAAAAGCGGCAAAATCAAAAAATCACGAATTGGAGGTATGAGCATGATTAGACTGACCGTTGAAGAAACAAACCTGTTGAGCATTTACAATGAGGGCGGCAAGCGCGGGCTTATGGAGAACATCAACGCTGCGCTGCCGTTCATGGACGAGGATATGCGGGAACTTGCGAAACGTACCCTTGCGAAAATCGCCCCTCTGACAGAAAATGAGTATGCGGAGCTTGCCATTTTCGCCGCTGATGAAGTATGACCGGGGTTAAGCGGCTTACGCCGCCCCAAAGCCGGAAAGTCAACAGCCTTGTAAAAAAGGAGTGCTGCAACTGCGATAACGGACACTGTATTTTACTGGACGACGGGGAGGAATGTGTCTGCCCGCAGCTTATTTCCTATTCGCTTCTTTGCAAATGGTTTCAGATTGCCGTACTTCCTCTTGATAAGCTGCTGTATGCAGAGCTTTTCAAGACCGAGGATAAAAAGCGTTGTACCGAGTGCGGCGCGTTCTTTGCGTCCACCTCTAACAGCGTCAAATACTGCCCGGACTGCCGGAAGCGTATTACCCGCAGACAGGCAGCGGAGCGCATGAGGAAACGGCGCGCCCTTGTTACGCAGTAGGGGCAAAATAAGCCTTGATTTACAGGGCATAACAGACACGAAACTTACATAGACGATACAGAATACCTTTTCCCTTAAAATCGGGGTTCTACTGCGTAACAATTTAATCTTTGCGCCTATGAAAAAATCGGGAACGGTGGCTATTTGATAGCTTCCGTTCCCGGTTTTCTTTTTTTACTCATTCAGTTCTTCTATATCTTTTATTCGATTTCCTAACAGGATATAAAACTCTCCGTTTTCTGCCCTTATAACAAGAGTATCATTTTCATCGGGATAAGTCCCATATTCCACACGTTCTATATTTCCAGTAAGTATATTGCCATTATCAAAAGTGATTTGGATTTTGCTGTCTGCGTCAATATAGGTTTCCACGCCATAACTGCCATGTTCTAATGTTATTCTGTAACATGGTGTAATCTCAACAATTTTCATAATTATTCCCGTTCCTTTCCTTTCTCCCGTTCCTGTTCTTTGCCCTGCCGCAAAATGCTGTCTAGGTTCTGTTTGATAATGTTGTATTCCTTGACCTGTTTTTTCAGCTTGCCATAATCAGCGTAAAGAGCTTCTTTCTGCGCTTGAAGCTTCCCGTATTCTTCCTGCATGGCGGCGAGATTGGGGAGCTTGGTAATGCCCGACGCTTTCAGTGCCTTTGCCGCCGCTTCATGGAGTATCAGACTGCTTTCCTGCTTTGCCCGGTATGCGTCCTTATCCTTTGCCCTGCGGTATGCTTCATAGACTGGTTTTGTCTTTTGATAGGTGGCAACGTGCTTCATCAGCACTGCCATGTCTGCAAGACGTTTCTCCACACTCTTTAATATGTCTGCTGTCTTTTCATTTTCCGCGCTTATTTCCTCAATCCGGCTGACTAAATCCGCGTACTGCTCAATCTTGTGTTCCGTCAAGAAATTCATGGTTTTTGCAGCCAGTTTCAGATTATGGATTTTCGCCCACTGTTCATAGCCCCGGTTCTCTTGTGCCTTGATACTGTTTTCGATGTCAATAAGCAGCGATACGCCGCGCTGCTCTTTGGGAGCTTTCGCCGCCTTTGTGCGCTTGCCTGCAATCCGTTCTTTGATTGCGTCCTCTGTATAATCTGCACCGAGAGTTTTTAAGCGGGTAAACCGTTCCTGTCCGGGGGCGCGGCAGGAGATATATTTTCCCGGCTTTATCTCATAGCCCGCCGCCTGTAACCGCTGCAATAATTCTTCAAAACTTGCCACTTGGGGGATAAGCGTATCAACCGCGATTTTCAGCTTGCCTTTCCAACTTGTACCGACCTTTTCCGCTTGATATTCCGCATAACTTTTTCCCTTGCTGTCTTTGCCCGGAACGACGACGGACAGCCCGTTTTCCCGGCACAGCTTATCGCTCATGTTCCGTATGCCGTAGTAGCTGCGCTTATTGGAATTGTACTTATGGTAGTCAACAAAATTGACCGCACAAAAAATGATATGGTTATGGATATGCCCTTTGTCTATGTGGGTAGTTAAGACGTATTCGTGCTGTCCCTTTGTTACCGCGTCGGCAAGCTGCTTTCCGATTGCGTGGGCTTTCTCATAGTCTACTTCTCCCGGCTCAAAGGACTGTATCAAATGGTGGGCGAGATTGTTCCCTTTCTCTATGGCTTGTGCAAGCGTAAATCCGAACTCAATGTCTGCCGTTTCATAGCTGCACCCAAAGGAGGACACAAGCATTTTTCCGTCTGTTTTATCCGGGTTTTGGATATAGTCAAGGGCTTTGCTCAACGTGCTTTTAATAGGTTTAATCTTTGTAACCGCCATATTTCCGCAAGCACCCCCTTTATTTCCTCTATGTCCTCTTGGTAGACGCTGCCTGTCGTATTGACACGCTTTGCAATCTGATTGATGTTGACACCGATTTTCTGTATCTCCGCTGTCATGGCTTTTATGTCGCTATGGTCTGTCTGAATGATATACCCGTCAATGGCAATCTTGCGAAGATACGCCGCCATGTTCCGGGTGGGGACGAGCTTCATTTTCTGTTCAATCAATGCCCGTTCTTCCTCTGTTACATAGAATTTGATTTGTACTTTTCTTTTACGTCCGTTCATGCAATCGCTCCTTTCCATTCCGAGGGTTTGGGACACTTCCCAACAAGCAATTTTCAACCGACGCGCCGCAGCGCGGGAGGGGAAAATACGGAAAAGGGTACTCTTTTCCTATGCTTGCTACGAATGTTTTTATCCCTTATGCCTTACTACGGAGCTATGCCCGGTTTTGCCAAACTTCCGCAAAAGAAAAACGCTGCAATCTGCAAAGATTACAACGCTCTCTAAACCTTATTCAATTCTGACGGACACTTCTTATCTGCCCTCTGTTTCGACTTCCGCTATCTCCTTTGCCGTTGCGCTCACAATCCGTATGCCGTTATCGCTCATACCGTCAAGAAGCGCGTCAAGCTGCCGCCGCTGCGTGTTCTTCTCTGGCGGCGTTTCCAAAAGAAACTGGTCTACGGATATATTGTAGCGGAGCATAAGCTCAAAGAAAATCTGTAAACTTGGGTGCTGCCCCTTGTTCTCAATGTTCGCAAGGTAGCGCGGCGAGATAAACATTTCGTCGCTCACTTTCTTGCGGCTCTCCTTGCGCCCTGTCCGCGCCGCCTTTATTGCTGCTCCAAAAGCCTTGAAATCGTATTTCGGTACTGGTCTTTTTGCCATAGTTATTCACCCTGTTACATTTTACTGTTCCCCTTTCTTCTTGGATATGTCTACACAATTCAATCAGTTAGCCAAAATAATTCATATGTATATGTTGACAATTAGCCGCTTTTTTTGTATAGTATTATTAAAAGGGGGAAATGTTTATGTTACATAGCATGCGTATTCGATAAGCATTGAAATCAAAAAAGATTTTTCCCATTTTCAATATGGGCTTTTTTGTCATGCTTATTTTGCGTATGCTATACAACAAAACTAACGATGTATAGACATAGTATAAAAACTATGCCTTAATTTTGTTGTAGTGTTATATGTATAAATGCAGGTCAATGCTCATGTTGAGAATTGACCTGTATTTTTTTGCACAAAAGGAGAAATATTATGCTTGAAAAATATTGGATAAAATGTCCAATTTGTAACGGAAAGACGAGGGTTCAAGTATTTTATAATACGGTATTAAGAAATTTTCCTCTTTTCTGCCCTAAATGTAAATTAACACATATCATTGATGTTGAAAAATTAGAAATCATAATCAAAAACTCTGAAAAACAAAAGGAAGGATATTAAATGAAACACTTACCTAAAAGTACACTTACGGAAATATTGAATGACCCATACGGATTTACTTACAAAGAAATGTCGGAAGTAATTGGAGAGGATAAAGCAAGAGCCTTATATGCGGAATTGTATAAACAGCCATTTCACAAAAAAAATCTATCAATATCAACAAAAAAAGTCTATAAAAGTAGCGATACTGAAAAGTATGTTTATGAATTGAAAGACAACAGGTATATCGAAACGGTTTTTATTAAACGGCGAGATGGTGGGACTGTTTGCGTAAGTACGCAAGTTGGTTGTTCTGTTGGCTGTATTTTTTGTGAGTCCGGACGCAATGGTTTCGTTCGTAATCTAACACCATCTGAAATTGTGCAACAGGTCATATTGATACGTCAAAAAGTAAATCGTATCGTTTTTATGGGAATGGGAGAACCTTTATTCAATTACGACAACTTGATTGCAGCAATCCATATTCTTCGAGATAGAAATGGACTTAACTTTCCAACCGACGGCATTACCGTATCAACAGTTGGTCCAGTTAATCAATTAAAAAAATTGCGCGAAGAACATCTAAAAATTCAGTTGACAATATCTTTACATGCAGCAACACAGGCTGCGAGAAACTGCATCATTCCTCATATGCACATGTACGCTATTGAAGATGTTGTTAAGCAAGCATTGTCCTATTCACAAAGGCATAATCGAAAAGTGGTATTTGCGTATTTGCTTTTACCAGGTATAAATGACCGTTCCTCAGATATAAGGCAACTTGCAAAATGGTTTAAGGGCAAAAATGTTATGATTAACGTGCTGCAATACAACCCGACGAGTAATTCAAAAATTAGAGCACCACAAAAACAAGAAATGGTTGCGTTCAAACATCAATTAGAGCAAACAGGACTTGAAGTTACCATGAGAGTTTCTCATGGTAGAGAGATTAAAGCAGCTTGTGGACAGTTAGCTAATACATATAATAAAGCCAAAAAACAACAAAAATAATTTAATTAAAAGAGCCAGACGCACAGACGCAGAGCCGATAATATGCAGTTTGAAATACTGCTGTTATCGGCTCTTTTTTGATTTAATTTGTGCCCCCAATAACCATATTGGAGCAAAATCAGAACTGTTGCTTGTCGTTCTTTGATTTCCGCAGCAGCTTTGAAAAACCAAAGCCGCCGTTTCTTTTTATCTTCTAATGAAATGACGCGGTATCACTGTTAAAAGCGGCGGCTAAAAGGAGGTAGCCGCCATGAAGCACATACCATATCGACAAAATCCGACGGTCATTGACACATCAAAAAAAGCCCGACCACCGCCGGGGAAAACTACGTCTATCAATATGAACTGTCTAATCATCTGAATACCGCTTACAATACCTATACGTCTGTCCGGGCTTTTCGGACAGGCGTATTTTGCTGCTCAAAAAATTTTTTGAAAAAAATCCGAAAATCTTCGGCGTTTTTTTCAAAAGGCAGTATTGCCCCGCGAAAAGGGGGAAGCACCACCAACTTTCCAACGAGAAAGGGGGTGAGAATGTGGAACCTAATCGCAGGGAGTTTATAAAACAGTGCGCTTTCCAGAAGTTTTGTAATACGGTACTGCACAATGAAGCGTGTGACGCTCACAAAGAGCTGCACAGGCATAAGGCAAGGGAGATTACCTTTTCCGACTTGACCTTAGAAGAAGCGCGGCAGCTTCATACCTTTGATGAATATTTCAAAGGGGAAATCGCCTTTGAAAGAGCCGGGAAGAAAATCACGCCGAAGCTGCTTCTTGAAGCAATCCGTACTTTGCCGGAAGAAAAGCGCAAAGCCGTACTCCTGTACTATTTCGAGGGAATGAACGACACCGAGATTGCGGAGCTGTTCGATACGTCGAGAAGCACGATACAGTACAGGCGGACAAGCTCTTTTGAGCTGCTAAAAAAATATCTGGAGGAAAATGCTGATGAATGGGACGAATGGTAACGAACCCGGCTACCCGGAAAAAGCCCTTGTTCCCTATCCTGTCATTTTGGCAGCGACAAAGGGCGACCCGGACGCTATGAAGATTGTCTTGCAGCATTTCAGCGGCTACATAGCCCGCCTCTCCATGCGGAAGCTGTACGACGAGCGCGGGAACGTCTATTTTGGCGTAGACCACGACATTCGGGAACGGCTGCAAGCAAAACTGATGATGGCTGTCCTCACCTTTAAGGCAGAGGAATAAACCGCAGCGGCGGGACGCTTTCTCTCTCCCCCTTTTCCGTTCCGCTGCTGACGCGGCAGCAAAGCCATTCTGAACCTTGACAAAGAAAGCGGCGCAAGATAACGGCGGCGCAGCATAGGGCAAATCGGATACGTTCCTTTTGCGCCGAGCCATACGGTGGGTGCGCCATGACGCTATCCGGGTGAGGTTATCCCCGCCCGGACAGCCGAGCGACCAACACCGCGCCGGAAAGCAAGTGTAGCGGCTTGCGGGCGACGACACGCAAAATATACAATGATACTTCCTTACAGCCACAGTCCGAGCGTTAAGAGCGTCGCAGGCAATGGGTAGGGCTGCATGAGAACCATGCCGGGGTGAAATTCCCATGAGGTTATGCTAATAACCGTCCGATTAAAGCCTATGTTACAGATTAACTTTTGACCCATTTAGAAAGGGGGACGACAAATTGAACAATAACGACGTGCCGATTTGGGAAAAATACACGCTTACCATAGAAGAAGCAGCAAAATATTTCCGTATCGGAGAAAGCAAGCTGCGGAAACTGGCAGAAGAAAATCCCGTCCCGGACTGGGTAATGATGAACGGAAACCGTATTCAGATTAAGCGGAAGCAGTTTGAAAAAATGATTGATACGGTGGACGCAATCTGATAGTGAAATCGAGCCTTGAATGTGGTACAATGTAGTCAAGCATATCAAGGCTCTTTCCATTATGGAAAGGAGCATAACGATGTCGGAAAAAAGACGGGATAATAAAAATCGTATTCTCCGCACCGGAGAGAGCCAGAGAAAAGACGGGAGATATGCCTACAAATATATAGATACCTTTGGAAAACCGCAGTTTGTGTATTCTTGGAAGTTAGTACCTACGGACAAAACCCCGGCAGGAAAACGCGACGATATAGCGTTGAGGGAAAAAGAGAAAGAAATCCAAAAAGACCTTGACGACGGTATCGACCATATCGGAAAGAAAATGACGGTCTGCCAACTCTACGCAAAGCAGATACGCCACCGGGCAAATGTGCGGCATGGTACAAAGCAGGGGCGAAAACAGCTCATGCGGATTTTGCAGGAGGATAAACTTGGAGCCTGCCGGATTGAAAATGTGAAGCTCTCCGACGCAAAGGAATGGGCGTTACGCATGAAAGAAAAAGGTTACGGCTTCAAGACTATCAACAACCACAAGCGTTCCTTAAAGGCTGCCTTTTACACAGCCATACAGGACGATTGTATTCGCAAAAATCCGTTTGACTTCCAGTTGAACACAGTCCTTGAAGATGATACGGAACCAAAGGAACCTCTATCCCCTACGCAGGAAGCGGCTTTTCTGTCCTTTGTGCAGCATGATACAGTTTATCAGAAATACTACGACGAGATTATCATACTGTTAGGGACAGGGCTTCGCATTTCGGAACTCTGCGGACTGACGGAAGCTGACATTGACTTAGACAAACAGCTTATCAATGTAGACCACCAACTTTTGAAGATTGCAGATGTGGGCTACTATGTGGAAACGCCTAAGACGAAAAGCGGCAACCGGGTTATTCCTATGAGTGAAAAAGTGTTGGAAGCATTTCAACGGGTGCTGAACAAACGGAAATATGCACAGCCTGTTATTTTGGAGGGCTACACAAAGTTTCTGTTCCTTAACCGGAACGGCTTGCCAAAAGTGGCAGTCAACTATGAAAGTATGTTCCGAGGGCTTGTAAGGAAATACAACAAAACGCAAAAGGTCGCATTGCCAAAAGTAATGACACCGCACACCTTACGCCACACATTCTGCACCACGTTAGCAAATGCGGGAATGAACCCTAAAGCATTGCAATATATCATGGGACATTCCAACATCAATATGACGCTGAACTATTACGCACACACAACTTCCGAAACGTCAATAACCGAAATGAAGCGGCTGATTGCATAGTAGTAAATGGAGAATTTACTACTCCACATACTACTTTTGAACACAAAAACATACGGGGATATAAGAAGATTTGAGAGTATCTTCCACAATGAAAAATGCCGGAAAAGCCTGTAACAATAGGCTATACCGGCATATAAGAACTTTTGAAAAGATAATCAAAAATTACTTTGTGATTTCTTATGAAACATGTGTTATATCTGGATACACTTTTAATAAATAAATCATATGGTCTATATATTTATCAAAATCAGTTCTAGCATTTATTTTAGCTAGTTCTGCTAATCTCCCATATAGTAAACCATTATATGACTCACTCCCAACAAGAAAAGCACTATAGTCATGTTTAGACCCACCAGCAGATGCTGGATCACATAATAGCATTGTCTTTTTGAAGTTATGTGTTTCAATACATTCCCTAGATTCAGTTCTTACTGTTTTAAACCATTTTTCACCTATTGAATTTACATCATTTTGTACTTCCTGTTTAAAAGAGGTTGGGTTTTCATAATAACTTAAAGCCATATCTAAACAATCCCAAAAACTTGGCCACAATATAGGAAATTTCATTTCTTTTTCATTATCCCAGTAAAACTCTTTAGCATCTTCAAGATGATTTGTATTTTTAAAATCAAATAATAGTTCTTTGAATTTTAGCCATAATCCAGAGTTAAATAATTCATCTACATTATCAACTAAAACTCCTTTTTCGCATTTAAACTTCCATGTTGGCAAATTCTTTAGCCTACTATAGAAACATTCTTTGTGTTGTAAAGTACCCAGTGCTATAAAAGTTGTTCCTCTTTTTATAGTTTTACCATTTCTTATAACTGGTTTTTGTGCAGCATATTTTACGTCATCAGAAAATCTTTTAAACTTTTTTTCTCTAGCATCTTCTGTTCTAACATTTTCCTCTGACTGATAGTCATCAAGTATGATAAGATCAGGACGATTATTATTGTATTTTCTTCCTCTCATTGGTGATGAAGATGATATTGCTTCAATAAAGGTTTTATTAGTTAATTCTAATTGAGTACTATTACAAATGTATTTTCTATCATTATCATTTAAAAGTACTCCAAATGCTTTTTTGATAGACTCATTTTCAAGTAAAGCATTCTTTATATCTTTTACAAATTTTTCTGCTGTAGAACCTATATCTGAACAAATTAATGTATACATTTTATGTTTATAACAGTGTGACCATACAGTTGTTGCTAAATCTCCGAAAGCACTTTTACCTGTACCTCTTGGATAAATTCTCCCTAATTGTTGTGAACCATCTCCAATTATAGATTCTTGTATATCTTCCCATAACTCATGATGAACTTTAGCTATAGGTGCAGCAGCATTATCTTCCTTTGGTAGATAGGTATCTTGCATAAAGTACATACAGAAAAATTCTAAATTTATTTTCCCAAGTTGATAGGCAAGACCATTAACACCAAAAAGATTATTTGCATTAGACTTTATAAGTACATTTGCTTCATTTTCAGCATCTTTTATTGCTGCTCCATTTCTTATAAAAGTCTTTGCTAGATAACTAAATATAAGTTGTATATTTCTTTCTAAATTATCCACTGGTATTTACATCCTTTTATCTCTTCTATTTTCTTTTTAGGTTCAGTTAATAATATAATTAATAAAATGAACAATATAATTTTTTCTATAATAAAATCACCTTCTTCAAGATGTATCTCTGGTTTTTAAATTTTGCTAGAAAATTTCCAGAACTCATTTTCTATAAAAAATACTTTTTTTGAAATAGAAGGATACCCCCTATACTTAAAAACAGTTATTTATAATTATTTCAGACATAATTAAAGGGCATAATTCTATGAATTTGCCCCACTAAAATTAACTTAGCATATATATTGCTCTTCTTAGTTACTCTCATGGCTCTTTATTAATCTATCTAATGTTGGTCTACTTACTCCCAATTCTTTAGCCAATTGAGTCTTATTAAGTTCTCTAGTTTTATATCTATCATAATAACTACTAAAGTTCTCTATCTTAACTTCTTTACGTCCTTTGTATTTACCTTGTTCCTTAGCTATTGCGATACCTTCTCTTTGTCTTTCTAGCATGTTTTCTCTTTCAAATTCATATATTGCACCAAGCATTGTAAGCATCAACTTTCCTGCAGATGTATTAGTATCTAAGTTTTCTTTAGCACTTATTAATTTTACATGCTTTTTTTCTAGAAGTTCAACTATATCCAATAAGTCTTTAGTACTCCTAGCAAGTCTGCTAAAATCATGTACAACTATTGTGTCGCCTTCTCTTACAAAATCTAGCATAGCCTTTAACTGTGGTCTATTAATATCCTTGGCACTTATTTTTTCTTGATAAACTTTTTCTGCTCTATGATTTTTCATTGTGACTATTTGTCTATCTTCATTTTGTTCTATTGTTGAAACTCTTATATAACCTACTACCATTTGGCAATTCCCCCAATATATTTTATTTATAAATAAAGTATATCACGTTTGTAAAAATAGAATCAAGCATTTATCATGCTTTTTGTAAATTAATCCGTTTTTGAATTCTATTTTTACAAAAGTAAGTTCTTTTCAAATGTAAATTTACACTATGCTTTATTTTTACAATAAATATTTGTAAAATGGTAGTTTTTTAATTAAAATAATGCTTATTAAGAATTATTTTTTTGTTCTTATTCTTATCTTAGCTATGGCTGCTTCTATTTCTGTTTCACCAGTTTCCATACCATTACCATTCTCTTCTTGAATAACTGTATTTGTAGGATTACCATAAATACGATTTATAAGATATTGATTGGCTGCTAACATTACTCTCTTATCACTATTATCTTTGGCCAATGCCTTAATATTATTAACATAGGATTCTATATCTTTTAATATTATTGAGTTTCCCTGGCTTGCCAGCTCTTGCTTACGCCTGTCCATTTCTTTCCTAACATGTTCCCTATTCATCCAGTTATAAACAGTCTGTCTACTAATACCAATTAAGTTAGCAGCATCTGTTACAGTAAAACCTGAAATCAAGAGAGATACTAACTTTGATTCTTCTTGGGTTAATTCTTCTAATCTTCTATATCCTGTATTAACTATATCAACATCTTTTTCACTCAAGAAATCACTCCTTTACTTAAATATCTATTACATATACATTTGTTTTAATCTCTCTAAAAATGACCTTCAATATACATTTTCAGACTTCTTAATAAATCTATTCTATTCTTTGGAAATTCTATTATTAAAGGCCTTTACACTTTTGTAATGTCCTATTGCTGAAAAACGTAACATATGAAATTTAGAGCTAATTTATAATAATGTTAATCTCTTTTTCTTTTCTTTAATTTATTAGTAAATTTAGTTATTGCTTTTATTTCTTCTTCTTTATCTATTCCAATATATCGTCTTGTTACTTCTATAGTCTTATGGCCCAATATCTTTCTTATAAGTTCTAAAGCATAAGTCTTATTTTCTTCCTCATCATAAATATGTCTTGCAAATGTCTTTCTTAAAGAGTGTGTTGCAACATTTTCTTTAATCCCTACCTTTTCTGCTGCTCCTTTTATTATTCTTCCTGCTTGCCTTGTTTGAATAGGTCTATTAAACTTTTTTCTCTTACCGCTTTTAAATAAGAACTCCTCTCCAGGTTTATCTTGAGTATAGTTTTCTATAGCCCCCTTTATTACATCAGATAAGAAAACTTCTCTATCATAATCCCTTTTTTCCTCTATAACTCTAATCCAATCCTTAGATACTCTTATCTTCTTCCCTTTTTTATCTAATTTTACATCTGTTACATCTGCAACTTTAAGTGCTAATATATCCCCTATTCTAAGTCCAGTACACATTCCAAATATAGCTAACAAGTAATTTCTTTCATTCCATTCCTCTAAAAAATTTAAAAGTCTAAAGACATCTTCAATATCTTTTATAGGATTAACTTTTTGTCCTTTATGTGCTTCCATTCATTAAAAACACTCCTTATTCCCATAATAATTTTTTCTCTGCCTTTCTTGTACTAACATCTTTAAATCTTCATCTACATTAGCAAAAGAATCTGTAATTATAGAGGTTATATCATTTGTAGTGTATCTTCTCTCTTTTGAATAAGTACTGGTTTTTATTCTAAATCCTAAGTCATTTACAGTTCTAGTTACTTTCACCACATTTTCTAACTGTAAATATAACTTAAATGTAACCAACTCAACATGATCACACTCGTCAATTATACTTTCTTCTAAAACTTTTAAATATAAATCTAACTTATCAATCTTAGAATGATAGTTACTTTTAACCTTCTTTTTTAGTTTCAGAAGTTTTTCTTGTTTTTTCTTTATAAAATCTAAAGAACATTCCCTTCCATACATACCTGGAGTTTCTCTCATTACATTGTCATAATACTTTAGATTGTCTGGTATATATGCAGCACTTAAAATTTCCTCTGTTATATCTCGTTTAATTTCAAACACCTCTTTTAAAAATACTTATTTTATTGCATAAAAAAATACCATCTATTTAGATAGCATTAAATTATATCTATTAATTCTTTAATTTTCCTATATATCTCTTTATAGTTCATATCTTTATCTATTAACTTAGGTAACTTCATAGATATAACTCTTTCAAGTGCTTGTATATCAAACAAATCACTTTGATTTAATTCATCTCTTTTTACATCTTTTGGGATTCCTAGTTTTTTTCTTACAAGTTCAGTGAAATGTTTATAATACGTTTGAGGCTTACTACTGCCTTGACTAATAGCATAATAAACAAACTCTTGTATTTCATCTGTGAAGTCTTTTCTTACTTTTTTCCCTTCTGTTCTTATGCTTATCCATTCTTGGTCTTTTTCTGTAGCAACGTAATAGCCATGTATTCTAATTTGTTTAAGAGTTTTAGAAACCCACTTTGTAAATAGTTTTGCCTCTGGTTTATTACTTCTAAATGACATATTATATACTGCTTCTTCTGTAATGAATATGGTACCAAAGTTTGGCAATTTACTTTTAAAATTTCTAGTGTCGGAATCTCCGACACTAGACTCATTAAATTTCTTTTTATATTCTCTATCTATATTTCTTAAAGTATCACGAATATTTACTATGCCTAATTCTTCTCCTACATCATTTGCATTAAACCAAACCTCACTACCATCCTTTGACCATATCATTCTTATATTTTTCTCTTGCAAAACTTTCAACATACTACACCCTCCTAAACTAATTATTGAATTTTTGTATAAAAAAAGACCTAGAATATAAATTCCAAGCCATTTTTTATTAAATATATTTTTTCATAATACAATATTATCATGATTAAAAGACATAAATCGTACACAAATCGGTCATAAATCGTACATAAAAAAGACATAAATCAGTTTTAAAATAGATGTGTTTAATAACATTCTCAGATTTAGATAAATATAGTGTACTAATAATGTATTTAATTTATAGTAAAATTGCAGTACAATTAAATAAACCATCATACTAATTATTAAAAATTAATATGATGGTTTATTTGTATAGATTTACTTATGAGAAATTTGAATACTTTATGTAATATTGATTAAATATATATTTATCAAAAATCCAATAACAAGTAGCTCCTAAAGTATATGCAACACAGTCCCACCAATCAGCAGTACTAGGTTTAAACAAAGGCATTAGCCATTCCCAAAAAAAGCTACATAAACATGCTATAAGAATAACATGAAAATATGATTTAATCCTAATTGGATGATCCTTATAAAAAGATAAGACCAAATTTGTATATGCTAAAAAAGCCATACCACCTAAAAAATCATTAAAATAACACTTTAGTAAATATGATAGAACTGGAACATCTATATAGTGTCTATACAGATGGTTTATAAAATGTAACAAAATGCAGGTTGAGAAAATAACTATATCTACTAAGCGTAATTTATTCAACTTAACCACACAATCCAAAAATAACTAATGCTACTAACATAGCTCCAACCATTTTCCAAAAACCCATTTTTTTCTCCCTCCATCCCCTATTTTAAATCTATGTTTACAGAATACTACAAAATATATAATACTTCAAGTATTGCAAATTCTTCTTAAATTGAATAACTTTTTACACTTAAGAAATAAAGTATGGAGGTATAATTATTTAATTAAAAGTAGGTTAAAAATATTTTTAACTTATTAAATATAAATTAAGAGCATACTTTACAATATGCTCTTAGGAAATGTATTTCTTGTTTATAGGTTGTAATATTTCTCTATGATTTTTATTTTTATTATTTCAAAAATAAAAACTAAAATCACAGTTATTATCATATTTATTGTACTACTTTCTATAATATTATAATTAAACAACGCAAAAACAACAATTAATAAAATTACATTTATAGCTCCAGAAATTAAGAATGCCTTTTTCTTATTATTCATATATTTCCTCTCTAGATTATCTAAATTAGTCTATATCAAGCATTTTTAAGTACTTCTCATTAACTTTATATACATCCTTTTCTCTAGATAAAATCTCTATCTCTTCAAGATTATTAAACACTTCCATCAACTGGTCAACTAATTCAATTTCCTTTATTCCAGCCTTTAAGTATCTACTTTTATTCTTTTTAATATAATTTTCTAATGTCATAGAATAGTTATCTTTACTACAAATATATTTTAATATATGTTCTTCTGTTGCTGATAGAGTAATATCATTTTCAAACAACTCTTCTTTTAATACACTCTCTAAAGACTTTCTATCATGTATGTCTCTCATTTCATTTATAGACTGTATTATAGACTTTAGCATGAACTCTATAAATACAGTTAAATTATATCCCTTATTCTCCACATCTAGTATAGCCTTATAATACTTAGTTCTGTTTTTAGATATCATATATGATATTGAAAACTCTTTAAAAGTATCATATCCTTTATTAATTAAATATAGATATGATAAGGCTCTTGATGTTCTTCCATTACCATCACTAAAAGGATGAACATACACAAAATAGAAATGAATTATTGTACTCTTTACTAAATCATTTACTTTACTATTTTCCATAAAAGTTATTAATTCATCCATAAAGTCATATATTTTCAAAGGATCAAGTCCTGTATGTATAATCTCTCCTTTTGAATCACATACATATACTTTTTCAGTTCTGTACTCATATTCTTCTGAATCTAAGCAGTTTTCACCCAATATATGATGTAAATTATATATAAATTTGTGACTATATAATTTATCTAAATTATCTAATCCATATTCTAAGGCTCTATGATTATTGTAAATCATGTACTCACTTTTATTACTTGGTTTCATCTTTCCTCTAATTATAGATTTTGCAATCTTTCTAGTTGAAAAGGCACCTTCTATTACACTAGAATAATAAGACTCTAAGGCTAAATCATTTTTATCTTCTATTATTTTAAATATCTTACTTGATGTTAATCTATCTATTTCATCTATTGAATTTAATATGTTATAAGTTTCATGATAGTATAGTTCTTTATTATCAAAACTCTTTAAGGAAAGTATAATTTTATCTCCAGTAGAGTATTTATTTTTGTATTCTTCTATTGTCAGTTTAATCACCACCTTAGTTTATCTTTATCTATTAATATTAACAAAAAGTCTTAGTTTTTACACTATTTTTGATTGTTTATTTTATGATCTATAGTTTTATTTCTGTTAATTGTAATCTTTAATATATAAAATTTTTAAAGATTCTATAAATGTGTCTAAAAATCAATTCATTCTTCGTTATAATTATATATACATTACCATAAAGGAGGATTAATATGCTAAATAAGAAAAATATAAGTTTAATTATCTTAGTAATAGTTTTAAGTTTATTCACTGCTATATTTGTTTTCAATAATAGAAATACAAATGACAAATTAAAAGAAGTTACTAAAAATAATGAAGAAATAGTACCTAAAAACTTAGAAGATTTAAGCATAGAACAATTAACAGAAATTAGAGATAAGGCTATTGATAAAAATTTAGAAGATCTTAGAGAATTTGGAGAAGATTCAATAAAGGAGCGTAAAGATTCAATTTTAAATTTTGAATTTGGATTAGTTGCTTTTGTTAACAAAAATTATAGTAACTTAACAGAAAAAGAGAAATTAATAAGACAAATTAATATTGTTAACTATGAAAACTCTATAAATGAAATAATGGATCCTTCAGGTTCATTCTTTGAATTAGCCAATCAAAATTATGAAATTAATGAGTTTATGTTAAAAAACGGAAAAAGTTATAAGGAATGGTCATATGAATATGTAGAATTTCTAATTGATCACTTAGAAGAATTGTGCAAATTTGTCGATTTTGATGTAAAAGATGTAATAGATATTATTGATCCTACAATAAAGACAGATCTTTCAGAAGAACAAAAGAAATCTTTGAATGATAAATTAAAGAAAATGTCTTCGAGTGATACTTTAAGTGAATACATTAAGAAGGAGATAAAAAACTGGGAAAACAATTTGAATAGTTTAAATATGAATAAAAATAACTCTAATTAACTTTTTCATTGCTAATTCTTTCTAACTATAGATAATAATCATTCACTTGTAGTAAAAGTATTTACTTGATGATTATTATGATAGTGTAAAATGCACATAATGATAAACAAAAAGGACTAAATATTTATTAGCCCTTTTTGTTTACATGTATTTGTAAAATAAACTTACTATAAACATAAAAAGACCTAGAGCATAAACTCCAAGTCATTCTTATTAAATATATTTTTACTTGATTAATCATTCTTTTGTTCACTTAATTTTGACTCTATTAACTTCTTATATTCTAATGCTTTTTCATTATCTTTATCTAATTCTAGTACTTTTTCAATATCACAAGATGCTTTATCAAGTTCACCTATTTCTATATATAAGTTTCCTCTACCAATATATGCATATACATTTTTATTGTCTAATTCTATTACTTTATTAAAATCATTTATTGACTTATTATATAAATTATATATTGCATATATAATTCCTCTAATAATATACGCCTTTATATGTTTATCATCTAATTTTATTACTTTACTAAAATCATTTATTGCCTTATCATGAATTCCTTTACTTTCATATGAATGTCCTCTATTAAAATAGGCATCTATATACTTACCATCTAGTTCTATTACTTTATTAAAATCATCTATTGCTTCATCATACATTTCTTTATTTATATATGAATTTCCTCTATTATAATATGCATATACATATTTATCATCTAATTCTATCACTTTATTAAAATCATCTATTGCCTTATCATGAATTCCTTTGCTTGCATATGAATGTCCTCTATTTAAATAGGCTTTTATGTATTTATTATCTAATTCTATTACTTTATTAAAATCAATTATTGCTTCATCATACATTTCTTTATTTATATATGAATGTCCTCTATTTAAATAGGCTTTTATGTATTTATTATCTAATTTTATTACTTTATTAAAATCATCTATTGCTTCATCATACATTTCTTTATTTGTATATGAAACACCTCTATTATAATACGCATCTATATATTCATCATCCAATTCTATTACTTTATTAAAATCAATTATTGCCTCATTATACATCTTTTCTAATCCATATAAATGTCCTCTATTTAAATATGCATTTACATATTTATCATTTAACTCTATAACTTTACTAAAATTAATTATTGCCTTGTTATGCATTTCTTTATTTACGTACGAAACACCTCTATTATAATATGCATCCACATATTTATCATCCAATTCTATTACTTTATTAAAATCAATTATTGACTTGTCATACATTTTTTTACTTCCATATGAAATACCTCTATTATAATATGCATCTATATATTCATCATCCAATTCTATTACTTTATTGAAATCAATTATTGCATCATCATACACCTCTTTATTTGTATATGAAATACCTCTATTATAATATGCATCTATATATTCATCATCCAATTCTATTACTTTATTGAAATCAATTATTGCATCATCATACATTTTTTTGTTTATATATGAAATACCTCTAATATAATATGCATCTATATCTTTATTATCTAATTCTATTACTTTATTAAAATTATCTATTGACTCACTATACTTTTTTTCTTTTCCATATAAAATTCCTTTAAATAAATAACCCATTCTTTCTTTAGGATACCTTTTAATTACTCTATTAATATAGTTAAATTTTTCGTTATCATCATCTTCCAAGTTGCAAATAGTAATTGTATTTTGAATAAAGTTATTTTTTTCAACATCGTATAACTTTTTATCCATTTCATCTTTACTTTCTCTTAAATCTTTTCTTAATTCATTTATATCCTCCAAGCTATTTCTTAACTCTTCTTTTAAGTCATCCACTTCTCTTTTTTCAATAACATTATATATATTCAATCCAACCCACACAGTTGCTAATACTCCTAATATAGCTATACCTGCATCATCTTTCTCTACATTATATTCAGAATATCCAAAAACTAAATATAAACTTATAAATAATCCAGTTGATACCATTGCAACTAATGTAATTTTTTTCAGTACTTTAAATTTATCATCTTTTTTGTTTAAAAATAAAAGTGCAAAGAAAAGTATTGCTGTTATAATTCCAACACAAAATAATATTGTTTGATATCCAGACATTAAAATATCCCCTCCCATGATTATTATATTATCATAGGAAGGGACAAATTTTTTAATATCGACAATCTTTTTACCATATTTTTCATAATGGCAAAACTTCAAAGCAGTCCTTTTATCTTATCTATAATCTCTATCCTCATCTGCTTACACTTACTTGTTGAAAAACCAATCATTCTACCAACATATTCCCAAGATGTCCTATTATTTGAAAAATACTTATATTGGACTATTTTCTTTTCTTCTTCACTTAATATCTTCATTGCATTATCTATTTTTTCAACTAATAATTCCTTATGTCTTTTCTCTTTTTCTTTTAATAATAATTTCCTTTCTTTCTCTTCAACTTCTATCTCAACTACACTTTTAGTGTTATATCTTCTACTTGATTTCTCTTTAACCTCAATACCACTGCATCCTCTATAGTTATTCTTTATTATTTCTATATCAATACCTATTTTCTCTATTTCTGCTTTTGCTTTTTTATAGCTATATAACTTGCCCTCTGCGCTACTGAACAAAATATCTTTTTTATCGGCCAATATTACTTCACACTCCCATTTATGTTATAATGATTTTGTGATGACAACTTTAGAATTTTGACAAGCGGGAGCGTGAAGTAATGCTCCTCTTTCTTTTTTGAATTTTACTTATTACCAAAGCCTATTTTCTTAAAAAAATCTTCAATTTTACTTTCATTTTTTTCTATATCTTTTAGCATTTGTTCTTCTTCTCTTTTCTTGATAATAATTATTTCTTTACTATCTTTACATACATTTATAGTTTCTTTATGTATTTCTTCTTGCATAATTTCTCTATATAAATCAATTCCACTACTACCAACATTTAGATTAATTAACTCATCTATTGTACTTTCCATGCTTTCCTTCAAATTCTTTATATTTTCACTATGTTCAATAAGGCTTTTCATATTTTCTTCCATCTTAAACTCCTCCTTTAATTTTTCTTACATTTAAAGTCCTGATACATACAACCACAGTCTTTGCATTGCCAAACTATTCCGATTGATGTTTCAATCTTAAATACATTGCCACCACATATTGGACACTCATTTTCCCTACCACCAATTACTTTTACTTTTTTCAAGAGATTTCCCCCTAAACTGTTTTTCTAGTTATTCTAATGATTCTATTATCAGTTACTATTCTAGTTGAAATCTCAATATCATAATTCTCTTTCAAATTTAAAAGATGCTCATAAAAATGTTCTGCATTATCCATAGTTGAAAATGCTATTTCACACTGTCTTCCCCTAACCTTAGTACCTTTCGTTCTGAATTTTACTATATATTCTTTTTCTCTATTAACCATTTTTCAATTCTCCTCTTTAAGATATATATTCTTCTCTTTTTTCCATTTCTTTTACTACTTCTGTTGCTTTTAATAATGATTCATATCTACTCATTGACTTAGATTCAGATTTTATTTCTGATGCTATTTTATTAATGAATTCTGTTTTTCTAATATGTTCATATGTGATATTTTCTTCATGAACCATACCCCTTTTTATATATCTTTTTTTAATTGCTCATATATCTTTTGACATTCATTCTCTATCTTTTTAGTATTTTCCACTGTCTTAGTTGCATCATTAAAAACTCTATTTATTCTGACTGCAATATCTAATGATGAATTAGCACTTTTATATAAACTATTTTTAAAACTATTAATTTCTTTTACATCTTGATCTATTAATTTAATGCTTTTTCTTAATCTGATATTGTTTCTAATGCTGAAGACTGCATCAAAACATAATATCAAAATTACAATGTTAAATATCATGTACTCCCCTTCCTTAATGCATTTTTTAATTCCAAAACGGTGCTTCTTCTCCATTTAGCTCAAAAATTATAGCATTAACTATCCTAAATTTTTTTAGTTCATTTTTATACCTCTTTCTATTAAAGGTTATTTTTCCTACGAGGAAATTAATTAATAAACTTTAGCTATAATTTAATAACGTTTTTATAAAACTTTTTAATTTTATTTTTTCTCTCTCCCATTACCATTTTTTTAATGGTTTTTGACAACTTCTTTAAACCTGTGTTTTTCGCATAATGTAATCGTCTTCTATAAGCATTGCAATTGCTATATTCTTTAAATTTTTTCAATATTGTTTTTCAATACTTTGTCAAATTTTAATTTCAATATTGAAAAATGACCCTTTTTCAATATTGAATTTCTATATTTTTCAATATTGAATTTTGCTCAAATTTACTACTTTATAAAACTTCCTCTTTTCTTTACTCATTTTTCAAACTTTGCCTTTTGACTTTTCTTTATAATTTCATCTAACTCTTTGTTACTATACTGAGTAAATGTTTGTTCAAAATTGGCAAATTTATTTTTACTCACTTCTTTATTTTGTTTGACACTCTCATTTCCATTTTTAGCCATTCGTGGCACTTCATTTAAGTAAGACTCAAACTTGTTGCCAAAGATCGTCTCAGGGCGTAAATAGATGTTCATTTTGGCATCTTCTAACCATGTATGCACTTTATTATCTATTGCTTTGTAGAAATCTTCTTCAACAAACCCTTCTTTGAGTCTCGCATTAATTAAGTCTCTTGTTTTTTTAGTTGTGCTCTTGAAAGATTTATCTGCTTTTTCATTTAAGTAATCAATAATCCTTTTATGTGCCTCTTTGTCATTTGTTTTACCTTCTTTTTGCTCTGCAGGACTATATATATTATTAGTTAATTGGGTATTGTTAATATGTGTATTGTTTGCGGGTCTGTCAGAGCCCCCCCTAGGCTCTGTGTGAGCCCCTCCGGGGTTCTGTGTGAACCTAGGCTCTGCGTGAACCCCTAGTTTCGAGCTAGCTACATAATATAAATTACTAGTGTTGCTTCCTGTTTTTTTATCCTTTCTAAATACTCTTTTTATTAACTTTTTTTCTTCCAAACTATTGATAGTTCTTTTTACAGTTGCTTCACTACAACCTGCCTCTTTAGCTATAGTGCTTTTTTTGGGAAAACATGTGCTTTCATCATCTAGATGTCTAACTAATACTATATAAATCATCTTTTCATATGTAGATAAGTCTAAATTATCTATAAGCGAATTTTCTATCCAAAACCACTCTTTTTTTCTAGAATCTTTCAGAAGTTCCAAAATCTACACCTCCTTCATGCTAAGTTATTTTTAAGACAATAATTCGAATTTGTAATCATTGAATATTAAATCCTCTTCGCTTATAACCTTGTATATTATTTCCTCTATTTCTTTTTCGTAATGCATAACTAATATTTCATTCTTTTCTACTTCTACAATAATGCAATCGGTTTTTGTGCTAAATCTTACATCTTGCAATTGAATAGCTTTTCCTATCTGCTTTCTATTAAAATCTGAGATTTTCAAATTTATCACTCCTTTGATTTTGTATATTATTTATATCTTCAATGTCTTGAATTTCTTTTAATATGTCTATTTTGCTTAATGCTAATTTTAGTTTTGCATGACTAAGTAATTCTAACTTTCCATATATTTCTTCTCTAATCTTATTTATATCTGTCATTTTAACCACCTCTTTTTTGTTGATTTCGTAATACAATTATATTATATATTTGCTTACAAGTCAACTATTTTGTAATACTTCATCTTTTATTTTTTGTTGACTTGTAAGCACCATTAAAATATAATGTTCATATGGAGGGATAATAATGATAGATGAAATAAAATTAGAAAACAAAAGAATAAGAGAGCTGAGATTAAATCTCAATCTAAGTCAAGAGGAATTTGCTAATAAACTAAATTTAAAAAGAAACACAATATCTCTGATTGAGAATGGTAAAAGAAATGCAAGTGAAAGAACTTTAAATGATATTTGTAAAGTTTGGAGTGTGTCTGAAAATTGGCTTAAAAATGGAATTGGAGAAATGTTTTCTATCAAAGAATTAGATGAACAATTTGCTCATTTAGTTGGTGAACTAAGTAAAATAGAAAATAAAGTAGAAAGAGAAATCATAACTAAAATGTTCAAATTGAATAAAAAATATCTAACTGTATTTGATAAAATGATAGATTCTTTATTAGAAATAGAAGAATAGTAATTGCTATTCTTCTATTTTTTCAAAAGGCCAATGATAAAATTTTTTATCATCAATAAATTCCTTTTATCTTTATCGATATTTAGTTTTTTTATAATTTCAATTATTTCATATTTTTCCTTTTCTAAATCTCCCATAAAATCGCCCCCCTGTTTTCAAAATATTCTGATTTATATTCTTGCAATTACCCAACTTCTGAAAAACAACAGACTCCTTTCTTCAATTTTTAAGTTTTAAAACTGACATAGTCTATATTTTTGATTGTATATGTCATGTCCTAAGATGAATTCAAATTGAAAGTTAATGTGATTATTTTAAAAGTGTTTTATGTACGTAGTTTTATATGTATTATTTCGATATATATCTTCTTTATACTACAAGTATAGTACCTATTTTTGCAATAATCAACTTCCAATTTTTACCATTTATTTAATTTTATTAAATTTACAAATAAAAAACAGAGTAGTTAAAACTACTCTGTTCGCCACTTAGTTAATATAAAACTAAGACACTTTGAGGATTTTGTTTGCAGTGGAAAAAATTTACATACCACTTAGTTAATATAAAACACGTTTTGTCGGCTACCCCTGTACTTTGTCAAGCCTAATTTACATACCACTTAGTTAATATAAAACCTACTACCTCAAGTTTGGTCGCCAAACCAATTTTGAGTATTTACATACCACTTAGTTAATATAAAACTAGTTGTTGTTGCTTTTGCCTCTACTATAGTCGCCTATTTACATACCACTTAGTTAATATAAAACCTTAAAAAAAAGCTAGATTATATTTGTATTGCTAAATTTACATACCACTTAGTTAATATAAAACATAAGAATGATTGCCATTATCCAACTAGTTGTATTGAATTTACATACCACTTAGTTAATATAAAACAAGGATATGGAATAAAACTTACTGTATCGGGTGGTACATTTACATACCACTTAGTTAATATAAAACCTTTTCTAGTCATTTATTCCACCTTCTTTTTAAAAATTTACATACCACTTAGTTAATATAAAACACTGAAAAAAATAATTGTTTTTTAAATTGTTTTTTGAATTTACATACCACTTAGTTAATATAAAACTAGTGGAGAACAGGTAATTAGTCAAGTATTTAAATAATTTACATACCACTTAGTTAATATAAAACGCTTTTGAAAAATTAGGGTATGAAGTTTTATATCCAAATTTACATACCACTTAGTTAATATAAAACGAATAACACTTCACAAAAAAACTACCCGACCAATCATATTTACATACCACTTAGTTAATATAAAACTTTTTATTTTTTGAAATATAAATATATTTCTATTGCATTTACATACCACTTAGTTAATATAAAACCCCGAAATAAATTGGTCAATTTCAATACTTTCAGATACAGAAAATATTGAAATTTGCAGTGAGCCACAAGTAGTGCTTTTTGATATCTTTCAAAAACACCTTGTGACTCAGTGTTTACAAGCATCACAACGTTTATTTTCAAAATATCGCACACTGCATATTTATATATTTATTATAACATAATTTATTTAATAAAAATTTTAGTTTGTTAATTAAACTAAATATAGAGAACCAAAATTATTTAAATTTATATATACATTTTATAAAACTTATTATTTAATTTATTTTATAAATTATATATGCACTTCTTTATTAATTTATATTTCTATTTTTACTTTATATAAAAACAGAGTAGTTTAAAACCACTCTGTTTTCCACTTAGTTAATATAAAACATGTTAATATTATTTTAATAAAATACTGGTTTTTTATGTATTAGAAGATTGCAAAATAAAAGCAGAGTTAGAAGATTATCCATATTTAATTGATGTTTATAAAGACAATCCAAATGAATTTGATACTAGATCAAATCTAATCAAAGTACATTTTATTTCAGAAAAAATATTTAGTAATGATGAAGAAAGGTTTATTGAGCATGTTGGAATAAGTCTTGTAGAGTTTAAAAATAATGTTAGTACTTTATTTTATACTCATGAAAACAAATAAATTAAAAAACTCTTAACTGTTTATGATGAGAATCCGTTTAAATTGTATAATGAATTATTACAAATTACAGAATTAAAACCAAATGTTTTAAACTTTAAAATCAGTTCACTAAGTAATTTATATCAAGAGTAAAAAATCAAATATTTATTATTTGACTTTTTACTCTTTTGTTTATTAAAAATATCTATTTATTTCTATTTTAAAGGCTTTTGTTTTATAATTTATACTTTCCTACCTTATTGTAAATAATGAAATCGTTCCTTATGGCTTATATCACTTGTAATGATGATTTAATTATCATTTTAGAGTTTAAGTATATTTATTCGCAAATGCAATATTTAACTGCATCTTTATTTATTAATTTAATATCCCATCCTTTATCACCAATACTTCCAATAAGTGCAATATAATATATAAAATCTTCATTGATACAATCTCTATTTCCTCCTTGATATAAGCTAGTTCTAAATGTCCAGTCTCCATTTTTATTTTGCCTATAAAGCTCTAATGTATAAAAATTATATAATTTTCCTAAGCTATTTCTTTTTTCATGTTCAACTACTCTCAATTTGACTTTTCCATAAAAAATATACAATTCATCTTTTTCTAAATTTCCAGCCCATACATTTAGACTTTTTCTTCTAAGAGAACGTAATATTGTATTTTCTTTTACTTTTTCTGGTATAAGCATTGGATTATTTTCAGGTTGACTTAATGAGATTTCTTTAGTTCTCTCTTGGTTTGTCATAGGTCTACAGAGCATATTTATAGCAGAATCTAATTTATCTTGAATAGCATTATAACTAATAGATTCAAAATATTCTTTAATTACTTTTTTCCTAGCATATTTATAATTATAAGAACAGTTTTCCTTGTGAATAGCAGTTCCATAACGTCTTAGATGTGCACATCTTATAGAAGTTTCAGGAATAAAAGATAACATCGCTTGATGGCATTCTGGGCAAAACATCTTTTCACGATATTTATCAATTTTTCTTCCATGTAATTTAAAACAAGTTATTACATCATCTACACTATGTATGCTTTCATCCTTTATATAATAAAATTCTTCAAAACTTTTTGTTGACATATCAATACCTCCTTTTAAAAAGATTGTATCAGATGTTTTGAGGAATAGGTATATAAACGTTTTTATTAATAAAATAAAAAGCTTAAATACAGTATACACTTATCTATATTATTTATCTATTTGCCATCTTTATTTTTTGCTAATATAAGTATGACATAAAAATTTTAGAAAAATATATATAATTTAATTTTAAATTATGAACTTTTTGTAATATTGTATTAAAAAGAGGTTGCAAAAAAAGTACATATGTTCTAGTATTAGAAATAAAAAGGAGTTTTATTATGTACTATGTTTATAAATATATTAACCCAGTTACAAAAGAATGTTTATATGTTGGAAAAACAGAATATATGTATGAAAGAAATTCATCTCATTTGAATAATAAAAAAGAAGATTGGTGTACCAAGGAATTAATATTAAAGTATATTGAACTTCCATCTAAACGTAATATGGATTTTTTTGAAGTTTATTTAATAAATGAATTAAATCCAAGATTTAATAAATTAAGTAAAGGTGATATGGATACTAAGCGTATCTTTTTCGATTATAAAGATAAAGATTGGAATATATATTTAGAAGAAGACTTTACAGAAAAAGTAAAGAAAAAAAGAACTGGAAGAAAAAGAAAGATAGAAATAAAGTATGATGTAAGTCAAAAATCTATTAACTTTTTAAATAAAATAAAAAAAATAAATGCCAAGAGTGAAATGTTATATGAAAACAATGTTTTAAATGTACTATATAACCTTGAAAATAGGGATATAGAATTTTTTAAGAATGAATCGGATATTAATTTAATTTCATATGATTTTGAGATATTGAAATCTTTTGGAGGTTGTACTTTAATTTCAATGTATCGTAGCTGGACAGAATGTATAGCAACAAATAAAGAAATCCTTATAGATATAGAATTAAAAATTAGGGTTGGTTCTTTGATTAATTTAATGGAGTTAAAACCAATTTTTGAATCTGAAATTATTAAAATTGGTAAACATTTTAATGATATTCTTAAGATAATTGGAATTGATTGTGAGTGGGATAAGCTTTCTGATTATTGTAACATAAACTATTAACTATATATTAAAAAATATATTAGAATTAAACTTGACAAGAGAAAATTATAAATAATGAATTTAAGTATTAAAAGTAAGTAAATTTATCATTTATACTATGACAACCCAAAAATTATCTTTTTAGCACATTGAAAGAGGCTTTTGGGTTATCATATTAATTAGTAACAAATAGTGTAACTTATTACTTTATTTTTATTTCTCATATTTATTTCTATAGTATAAATCAGCTTCTTTTAATCTAATGTTCATTTTTTTCCAATGATTTTTAACTTGGGCTCTTATATTAGTTTTATATTTACTGTTTTCTTTAAAAACATCATGTGCTTTATAAGCATATGTTAAAAAGTTTCCATGCTTATTATTGACACCTCTTATTTTTTTATGTTTAGGATTTGCTCCTAAATGAGAGTATATACCATATAATTTTTTTCTAAAAATTTTTCTATTAAGTACTACACTACATTTACTTGAAACAGTTGCCTTTCTGTACATTCTTTTATAGTACTTAAATAAACTTTTATCTCTTATTTTTACAGAATTTCCGTCAAAGCTAAAACCTAAATAATTTATTAAGTTTTTATTTGTATGCTTTGCTCCTATTACTTTCCCTTGACTGTATATAAATTTAGATGTTTTATTATCATTTATAACTACATTTAATTTTGGGATTGATGTTCTCATGGCATTAATTTTTTCTGTATGTTTAATATATTCTTCATCATCGCATATTGGTATAACAATTATAATATCATCACAATATCTGCGATACATTCCTTTATTACTTGTTACATAATTATTTATATTTTTATCAAAATCTATCATATATATATTTGAATATACTGCACTAATTGAAGAACCCTGCGGTATCCCTATGTTCTTTTTACCTTCATAGCTATCTCTATGTTTTTTAAGGTATTTTTTTTTAAAAGATTGAAATTCTTTAGATGTTTCAAAAATTTTATCTAATTTATTATATTCTTTATCATTTATACCTTTATATTCTAAAATGTCATTTCTATTAATGTATGTAAAGTTTGTGATATTTTTAAAAATTGCATAGTGTTCTTTTGGTAATTTATCGCACTTTAAAACATCGTAAAGTTTTTCTTTTAAATATGAATGGTCTAATCTGTCAAAGAACTTAGAGAAATCAGCTATATATACATATGCTTTCTCTTGTACAGATATAAAATCAATAACCTCTTTTGCAAAGTGAATATTGCTTTTTCCATTAAATATATTTCTATAAGCGATTGAAACACGATTTATTCCATATTCTTTAGCTATTTTATTATAATAAGTATTTAATTCATTGGCATAAAATTGATATATATATCTATCTAAATGTGCTGAATAATAAATTTCTCTTTTTTTAGGTTCACTTTGTTTAAATTTTTTTGGATTTATAATTTCATAATGAATAAATGGATAAAATCCATGACTTGAAACCCAATCTCGATTTGATATTTTAACTTTATAATCTTTTGAATTTTTCCTAGAATCGAAGTGGACATAAGGTTTATATTTAAAAATTTTTCTTTTATTCATATTTTTCCTCTCAAGTTGAGCTTGCTAACTAGATAATTCGTAGCTATTATCAACTTTAAGTTAGCAAGCATTCTTAAAAAATTAGGTTGCCCTGCTACTCTCCTCATGATACTTTCATGTATAATCTTATTATAACATCAGATTGGAGGTTAAAGTTCTTGTACAACATATGGCTTATAATAGCAGTTATACAGACTTATCTTTTGAATAACATCAATTTAAACATTGACATATTGAATACAAATTCCCCTTAAGACTAAATCTTAAGGCATTATCTATTATATCATACTTTTTTAATTTTTAAATAAAATAAACCTTATTAATTATAATAAAACTTTTCATTTTTTAATTGACATATTTATATCAAAAATAAGAATTTGAATAACAAATATTTGAGTACTAAAAATTGACAAAGCACTAGAAAGATTTAAATCACTATGTTGTTAAAATTTCTTGAGATTTTAATTTTAAAAATATAAATCTTTGTCCAAATATTAATTTTAAAATTATAGTAGTCAACCTTTTTAAGTTCTATTTTTCTATGTCTTAGAAACGCTACATATAAGTATTATTTAAAACTTAGATTTACTTAGACTAATTTCCTTAAGAAAATTTTAGTTAAAATCAAATATAAATTATTATATAGGAGATGATATTTATGGAAAAAATACATTAAAAATTGTAAATATATGTATATAGTGGCAATTATTCTTTTGATTTTGATTTGGATTAATAGGAATAAAAAATATTTCAATACAACCGATTTTAACGATTTTAGTTAAAGTATATATTGGTTTTACATTTGTAATTGTAGTTATTAGCTTGTTAAGATACTTTCAGAAACAAAATAATTAAATTCATTTGTATTAGTTTTTTAAATTTAGCTATTTTTCCTATATAAAAAATGTCCTTTCAATCTATTTATTCAGATTATGAGGACATCTTTACCATAGATATTTAATTGCTTAGATAAAAATATAATTTATACCAATTTTTTATTCTACTATTATTTTTATTACTACAAAATTACTGGGACTTCATTTCTTCTTTTAAATTCTCTAATTTAAAAAAGCCATCTTCAATATTAGTTTTATTTTCAACTTTTATTTTCTTATATTCTTCTATGCCACACATTATTTTTTTATATAGTGAATATAAGTCAGTTTGATTCTCAATTATTTTTAAATTATTCTTAGATGTGCTTACTTTATTCTTCATAAAAAATTTGTTTGTTGATTTCTGCACACTATTTATTCCTATTGACAAAATTTCCTGTTTTTTTAATAATATTGAGTTTGTTAAGCATTGCTTAAAAATAGGCAGTGTAATTATAAGAGAAGATTTTATTAAATTTATTAACTCGAAATTATAATTTTGAATTTGCTCCATTAATGTTATATTCTGCAAAGATATATTTCGAGTTATCTTTAGATCATAAACTCTTTGTTCTAAGATTTCTTTATTCTCCTTTAAAAATCCCACTTTTTCATAAGACTTTGTTTTTTCTACTTCTAGGGACAATTCTTTGTCTAAATTCTCTAAAATAATTCCACTTGCTGATATATAATTTTCCAAGCTACTACAATATTCAAAGTTTGATTCGTATAACATGTTCATTTTTTTTAATTGATCTCTTAAATCTATTTCATATTTTTTTAATATAAAATAGCTTTTATCAACTTCATCTACTATCACTGTATATTTACTTATTTGTTTATCTAATTTATATTTATTTTTTTTAAATATTTGCTTAAAAAAATTTGATTTCTTAGATTCTTTTAGTTCATCAAAATCAAATTCATTTATTACTTTGTCTAATTTATTTAATACTTCATTTATGTCAATATCATAATAATTTTTCAATGAATATAACAGTCCATCAGATATTTCTGTAACACTCTTTGAAGATGTACTTCCAAATTTAAGTATATTATCTATATTGTTTATATTTATTTCTTCTAATATAGTCTTTACTTCTTCGCTTTCTCTTAAATCAATTTCATATTTATCATTAAAATTTATTTTATCCTTGCCTTTTATAGATATATAATCATACTCTTCTTTTATTTTTTCTAAACAATCCACTAAAATAACAACCCCTTAATAATCTCTTTAAATGAGAAAAAATCTTCATTACTGATACTATTTTTTATATGTTTGTTTAACATCCTTTGAAACATTAATACTATTCAAGTTTAAAATATCACTTATATATATTATAGCTTTGTATATTCTTTTAACATACTATTGTATTTTTTAATATCTTTTAATAATATTTCTTTTTCATCTAAAACCATTTCTCTTTTAGAGCGATTAGCCATATTATCAGTAAATTTTAAAAGATTAATTAAAGATATTTTTATTTCGTTATATATATCAAGTTCTTCTTTTTCAGTTTTAAAATAGTCTTTTATATTGTTGTATTCATTCACAAATGAGTCAAGGATAACTGCATTTTCTACGACTATTCTGTGGTAAGGATTTTTAATGTCAGATAAAATACTTTCTATTGTTTTAAACTCATTCTCATATTGTCTATTAATATCTACTTCTTTATCATAAATAGATTTAATTACATTTAATAAATATTTAGCATGATCCTTTTCAAAATCTCCTCCTAAGTTAAGAAGCACTCCTAAAATAGCAAATGCAGAAGCCAAATACCCCAGAAATGGTATGCAAAATACAAAAAAATATGTCCATGAACCTACTATATCTAATACATTAACATTATCTTTTAGAAAGTTCGAAGATTTATTTTTGAACTTAAATTTACTTTGTATAAAAATCAGAAAAAAAACTAAAAAAACTAAAAACATTTGATATTTATATATCTTAATTAATGCCTCAAGTAATTCATGCATTACTTTTCCCCTCTCCTTTTTAATTATCCTTAGATAAAATACTATTATACCTTTTAATATTTTTCAATGATATATCTTTTTTAAAAGTATCAAAGATTCCATTAATATAATTAAATATAGCTTCAAATTCTTAAATAGATTAGTTATCCTATTTTATTGTTTTTTTAATTTTTTAAATTATATAAATAAACTTTTAATTAAGTTATTTTTTAAATTATATATTAATTTTAAAAATAATTTATTTTAAAATTTAAATTATAAAAAACAGAGTAGTTGAAACTACTCTGCTACTTACTTAATTAACATAAAATATAATTTAAATTTTATATTAATATATTCCGATCTTTTATTCTATTATTATTTTTATTACTTTAAAGATATTAAATTTTAAGTATTAATTATACATATTACATCTTCATATATTCTTTTAACATATTAGTATATTTCTTAATATCTTTTAATAATATTTCCTTTTCATCTAAAGCCATTTTTTTTTCAGGATTATTAACCATATTATCAGTAAATTTTAGAAAATTAATTAAAGATGTTTTTATTTCATTATACATATCAATCTTTTCTTTTTCAGTTTTAAGATAGTCTTTTATATTGTTGTATTCATTTATAAAAGAATCGAGAACAGCTGCATTTTCTACCACTATCTTGTGGTAGGGATTTTTAATATCAGATAAAATATTTTCTATTCTCTTAAATTCTCTCTTGTATTGCTTATTAATATCTTCTTCTGTGTCATAAATAGATTTAATTACATCTAACAAATATTTAGCATAATCTTTTTCAAAATCTCCTCCTAAGTTAAGAAGCATTCCTAAAATAGCTAATACAAAACCCAAATATCCTACAAATGGGATACAAAGTATAAAAAAACATTCCCATGAATTCATCAAGCTTAATACATTATTATTTTCTTTTATAAATTTTAAAGACTTATTTTTAAACTTAAATCTACTTTGTATAAAAAATAAAATATAAACTAAAATAACCAAAATCATTTGATATTTATATATCTTAATGAATCCTCCAAATAATCCATGCATTACTTTTCCCCTCTCTTTTCAAGTTATCCTTAGATAAAATACTATTATATCTTTTAATATTTTTCAATTACATATCCTTTTTTAAAATTATTAACTATTTCATTAATAGACTAATTAAATTAATTAAATATAGCTTTGAATTTTCTAATAGATTATGTATTCCATTTTATTGCCATTTTAAGGTAGTTTGTCCTTATCATAAAGTAAATTATTGTATTTATTATTTAAAAGTGTTACAGACGTTTTAAAACTCTTTAAAAAGCCTTTCTAAATTTATTTGAGACGTAAGCCTTTTATATAAGTTGTTTTTACAAAGAATGAGAATTTAAATGTTGTTTATATAACTTGATAATTTATAAAAGAAATATATTTGTATTTTTTTATAAACAGTACAGAATAGAAAAGTATTTGTGTTTTCCCTTTTACTATTCTATTCTATTTTAAAAACATTTTATTTATTTTATATTTTATTATTTTAGGCGATTTGGACACATTGAAACTACTTATGTACAGAGATCGAACGACGAGTATTTGGGAATTAACGACGAGTGTTTGGGAGTTTAACGACGAGTATTTGGGAATTAACGACGAGTATTTGGGAATTTAACGACGAGTATTTGGGAATTTAACAACGAGTATTTGGGAGTTTCACGACGAGTGTTTGGGAATTTAACAACGAGCATTTGGGAGTTTTTAATGACGAGTGTTTGGGAATTTATGAATTTAAAATAAAAGTGTAAAAAATAAAATCTTTGTAGATATAAAAAATAAAAAATCTTATAAAACATTTAAATTTCAATATTTTGGTATATTTTAAGATAAACTTTTAATAATTAATTTCAAATAAATTATTTCAAAAAATGAATAAACGAGCATTTGGGAAACTAAAAACGAAAAATAATATATTTTTCGTGAAAAATAGGTTAATATATAACTGTAACTAAAAATGTATTATTGTTTTATTAGAAATTAAGGAAGGAGGCATGTATTAACTTTTAGCTTAATACATTAAGATATATGGGTAATGTAAAAAGAGTCATTTATAATAAATACGATAAAAAAGAAATTTTTAAAGACTACAATAGTCTTGTAAAACACAATAATCTTATACAAGGAAAATATACTCTTTCTGCTTCTGAACAGAAATTTGTGTATAAGCTTTTTGAAATAATTCAAAAGAGGAATTATTCTTCAAGAGAGATTTCTTTCAAATTTGATACTATATACAAAGACTATAGTGGAATAGTAGATAAGAATATAACTAAACAGGAGTTTAAAAATTTAATTGAAGGAATACAGAATAATCAACCTCGTGTAATTATAGGAGATCAGTTTATAAGGACACAGTGGTACGCTATAAAAGGGGATTTGGATTATAATGAAATAACTTTAATAATAGATGAGCACATATTTAAATACATACAAGCAATAGAGGAAAATTTCACCAAATTAGATTTTGCAAGTATTTATTCTTTTACAACTTTTTTTGCTATGCGAATTTATGAGTTATTAAAGCAATGGAGTGGGACAAGGCAAGGAATAGTTTTTAAATTAGATTATTTTAAGGAACTTCTAGAAATACAAGATAAATACAAAAGATATTATGATCTTGATAAGTATGTACTAAAAAAGAGTACAGAACAGATTAATGAAAAGTCAGATATATTTGTTGAGTACAAGCCAATTCGTAAGGGCAGAAGTGTTGAATCAATAGAATTTACTATAAGAGAGAAAAAGGAAAATATAGAAACTTCTTATCAAGATAAAAAAGACGTTATTGAGGAAAGACATGAGAATAAGAGTATGAACTTAAATAAAAAAGATTTTTTTATACCAGAAGAAATATCTCTGAGTGATAAACTGAAAAATTTATTTAAGATAGAGTTTGGAGAATACAATTTTAGTGAACCAAAGTATTATAAACTATTGTTAGAAGCAGAAGAAATTGCTTTAAAAAAAGATAACTCTTCTAAAATAGTTGCAACAAATTATGAATTATTTTCTTCGATTTTAAGAAATAAAATATCTTACTTAAAAGCAAAAGAAAATGCAATTGAAGTAGAACTTATAGAAATGAGTTTAACTGAGGAACAGTTAGAAGAAATGCAAATACTTGATATGAATCCTGTCACTTTTCTTGAAAGAATAATTAAGCCAGATAAGAAAAAATATGAGGCATTTAAAGCAGTATATGAGAAATGTGAAAAAGAAAAAGATAGAATAACTTTTTAAATAAGTTATATTTTAATTTATATATTAAGTTATTAAACAAAATAAAAAGAAAATTAGTATATAAATCATTAATCCTTATTTAAATAAAGTCAATTAATCGCCATATTATGGTACAATTAATTTTAGCAAGAGAAAAAATATATTCTAAAAAAGAGTGGAATTTGTGTAACAAAAGATTATCCTCCCAACAATGTTGAAGGGAGGTGAATTACATGGATAACTTTTTACTAAATGTATTAGCTGGTGTTTTTGCTAGCTATATATTCTATTTAATTTGCAAATTATTTAGACATGTAAAAAGCCACTCCGGCAAGAGTGGCTGGGAACTCGATTTAAAAATCAAGTTCAAAAAGTTCAAATAATTTTTTATTTTAAATTACGAACTCCATTCTGTCGCTAAATAGAATATAGTTCTCTTGCTTTTATTATAGCACAAAAACTTAATTTTGATACAATTTTATATTGGATTGCCAAAACTCCATGTTCTAGGGTTATTAAATATAAAGATTTTTAAGATAGACTTTAAGATAGTATAAAAAATAAGAGGTATTAATCTCTTGTTTTTTTATGATTTTCTTTATAATACATAATAATCATTATTATATATAAAGTCAAAAGTGTTCCAAACATAAATATCTCTAATTGAAGTTGACCATAAACAATACTGAATAAATTATGCGAAATCATTAATAAAACTTGTGGGATTTGTATGATTATTATCAAAAACATACCTATAATCAAAGATGCTATATGAAAACTCTCTTTTTTTATCAAAAACTTATATATAAATAATGAAAATATTAAAAAATAAACCAATATAAAAATTATAAATTGAAGTTTATTAATATTAAATCTTATTATCTGCTCATGCAATAATGAGTTAAAGAACATAGATATTAATATTATAACTGGATAAATAATAAGAAACATATTATTGAATATATTCTTTTTATTCATAATTATCAACAACTTTCAAAATTTTAAGAGTATGTGAATTCAACATTAATTGTATGTGTCGCAGTCATTCCTTGAACATGGATTTTAGCACTGCTCCAAGCTCTTGGCGCATTATCTCCCCAAGTTCTATCGTTGTACCCCCATCCAGTAGTATATGAGAACGTATTTGATGTTGGACTTTTAGTTAATTTTTTTCCAGTAATAACACCAGAGTGTGCATTAACTGATCTATTTGACAAAGTGTATAAGCTAGAACTTGGAGTCCAACTGCCATAAACTCTGTTTAATCTGACTTTCTCATTAGTAGAGCTAACGTCATAATTAACATTCAACTTAGCAGTTACTCCTCCTGATGTTTGTGTTCCACCTGTAGATTCAAAAGGAGTGATACCTTCTTCTATTGGAATAAAAACTTCATATCCTAATTCATTATTATATACAATTGAATTAGTTTTTGATTCATTTTTTAAGTCTATCGGATTTAAAGTAGTGACTTCTCCTGTTTGATCGTTTGTAACTGTAATTTTAATTTTATTATTATGTAATATTTCATTGTTTGAGTTGTTTGCATAACTTCTGCCTGTTATCAATAGCACTAGAGAAAACATTAAAGATAGAGAAATAAATAATTTAGAAAATTTTTTCATAAAATCACTCTTCCTTTCTTAATTAATCTGGTTATACATTACCAGTTAAAATTGCTATTAAATCCTCCTTTTTTAAATTATATCATATATTCTATAATAATAGAATGAAAAAGTAAAAATATTTAGAAAATTTTGATAAATTGTCAAGGTAAGTCATTTTAATGATATAATACAAGTAATTATTTAAAGGAGGGATTGATATGGTAAAAAAACTTTTTTTAGGTATTTTTATAGTTTTTGCAATCTCTATATTTTTTATATTTAGTAAAACAGATGATGAAAATATTTTTATCAACAATAGGCGAAATACTCCATCCTCAACGTAAGTAGGGTGGAGATGAAAGCCTGAAACATGCTAATATAAATTAAAAGGAGGTGAAAAAATGATACAGATGAGAGCTTTTAAGTTTAGAATATATCCAAATCAAACTCAAAAAGAAATAATAGAAAAATCTTTTGGGTGTTCAAGGTTTGTGTACAATCGCGTGTTAGCACTTCAAAAAGAAAAATATGAAAATGAAGGCGAGTCATATTCAAAGTATGATTTAATTAAAAAGCTTCCATCACTTAAAAAAGAATATGAATGGCTTAAAGAAGTTGATTCAACCAGCTTGCAAGCTACTATTGATGATTTAGATAGTGCATATAAAAACTTTTTTAGAGAGTTTAAAAAAGGAAATAAACAAGGATTTCCAAAGTTCAAAAGCAAAAGAAATCCTAAAAGAAGTTTTGAAAGTAAATGGGTGAACAATAATATAACTATTAAGGATAACCTAATTAAACTACCAAAATTGAAATGGGTTAAGGCTAAAGTGACTCAAAATATAAATGGTAGAATATTAAATACTACTGTATCAAAAACACCTACAAATAAATATTTTGTTAGTATATGTTGTGAGGTTGACATAAAGCCATTAAAAGAATCTAATGAATATATTGGCATAGATTTAGGTTTAAAAGATTTTGCAATATGCTCCAATGGAAGCATATTTAAAAATCCTAAATGGTTAAGAAAAGCCAACTATAGATTGAAATTGGAACAAAGAAGATTATCAAAGATGACGAAGTTCAGTAATAATTGGAATAAACAAAAAAATAAAGTAGCTAAGATACATGAAAGAATATCTAATCAAAGAAAAGATTACTTACATCAAATATCAACTAAGCTAATTAGAGAAAACCAAATAATTTGTTTAGAAGATTTGAAAGTGAGTAATATGATTAAGAATCATAAATTAGCAGGTGCAATAAGTGAAATTAGTTGGTATGAATTTAGAAGATTGCTTGAGTATAAAGCTACTTGGTATGGGAGATTAGTTTCTGTAATAGGAAATACATATCCATCCAGTCAGTTATGTAGTGTATGTGGTCATAGAAATAAAGATGTAAAAAACTTAGCACTTAGAAAGTGGATTTGTCCAGACTGCAATACACAACATGACAGAGATATAAATGCCAGTATAAATATACTAAGAGAAGGATTAAGATTAGTGGGGATGGAACAGCCCTTAGAGCCTATGAATGCTTAGTGCAAAAGTGCTATCGAATAGGAATCTCCATCTTCAAACATTACCGAAGGTAGTTAAGGTGGAGTAGTTCAATGGAGAGTCTGAACATTGGACAGCTAAGTTTGTGACTACTGAAGAACGATC
This sequence comes from Clostridioides sp. GD02367, assembly GCF_045900275.1. Lineage (NCBI taxonomy): Bacteria > Bacillati > Bacillota > Clostridia > Peptostreptococcales > Peptostreptococcaceae > Clostridioides > Clostridioides sp. GD02367. The sequence continues at coordinate 84,399 of NZ_JBJODK010000016.1, forward strand.
AGAATTAGAAATAAAATATAAAGATAGTAAAAAAGTATTTGACCAAAAATTCGATTATTCATATGAGTTTATAGATGGGAAAGATGCAGTTGTAATTGTAAATGGAGAAGTTTTAGAAGCAGGTCGAGAAAAGGCAATAAAAATACAAAGACCAGGTCTTTATTCAAATAGAGAATCTAGTTATAAAGTAATTATATCTTGGAATGGAAATGAAGAAACTATAAATTTAGAGAAAAAATAGTAATTGAATGTGATGAAAAAAGATATTATAAATTTAAAAAGAATTTATAATTAAAATTATTTTTGTATGAAGTCAATTAAGAACTGAACTATATTAGAATTAATTTTATAGATAAGATAAAAAATACAATCTATAAAAGTGAAATTCATGTATGAAAGATTATTGTTAAAATTAGCAAGAATCAATTTAAAAAGGATTAATTATGCCTAGAAGAGATTTTCTTTTTAGCTAAGAAACTTCCAATACCCAACATATTATAAACTATTAATAAATCTATACAATTTCCCATGTTATACATTAAATTTACAGGTACTATAAATGCTATAGATGATAAAATGAATCCTAGAAGCAATTCATTTTTGAAATCTGAATACATTATCCCTTGTATAACAAAGATGATTGGAAACAGTAAAAATAATCCAAGTAATATATTTTTTTCAGCTCTACCCCATAGAGTTATTGCAATTATTATCATGCTTGGTAATATTATAGAAAGTATTTTCTTCATAAAAACCCCCTTTTTACTATGTATTTTCATTTATATTACTAAATGTTATCCATCTTTATATACATTTCTATGTATTTTATCTTTATCAAATCTATCTATAAATTCATTTTTTTCTTCGCTATATCCTATAGATACTAGTGCATAAGGTACTAGTTTTACTGGCAAGTCTAGAGTTTGTCTAATCTTACTTACCACTTTATTTTTAGGAAAAACACCTGTCCAACAAGCAGCCAATCCTTGATTGGTGACTTCTAACAATAAATTCTGTGTACAAGCGCCTAAATCTTGCATCCATTTACCAGGCTTCAAGAATTTATCTCTATTTCCAAGTACTACTATACATAGTGGTGCGAATTCTATATGTTTTGCTCTATGTTGTGACTTTGATAGTTCTTTTAAGAGGTATTTATCATCTACTACAATAAATTCCCATAGTTGAGCGTTTTTTGATGACGGTGCTTGCATAGCTGATTTTAGTATTTCAGTTACTTTGCTTTCTTCTACTTTTTTACCTATATAGGTTCTTATTGAACGTCTATTTTTTATAACTTCCAACATATAGATTCTCCTTTAAATAATATCATTACTTTAAATTCAATCTATAGCTTCTATAAAAAAATAAACACTTATTTTTTTATAGAATAATATAAATTATAAAATAATATAAAAAATAAATTGTTTTATAATTTAATATATAATTTAAAATGTGTAATATTATTTCTAAATACAGGCATAACAATACTCTATTTAAATAGAATTATAGATGCATCTATGTTATAATTAGACTCTAAAATATTGATTCGAGATATTTACTTTGGAGGAATTATAAATGTTAATTTATTTATCAATGCTTGAATTTGAAGAAGATAAAATCAAGTTTGAAAAGATATATGAAAAATATAGACAGATAATGTTTTATGTGGCAAATAAAATATTAAAGGATGATCATTTAGCAGAAGATGCTGTACATAATGCTTTTCTAAGAATAATTAAAAATATAGATAAAATTGATGAAGTAGATAGTCCAAGAACGAAGGCTTTTATCGTTATAATAGTAGAAAGGATTGCTATAGACTTTTACAGAAAAAGAAAAAGGGAGAAAGTATCTGATATTGAAGAAGAATATAAAAATAGAGAGATAAACTTTTCTATAGAGGATAAAGTGTGTGAAAGTAATTTAGCTATAGCACTTGCAAAACTTAATGAAAGTTACTTTCAAGTACTTTCTTTAAAATTCCAATATGGTTTTTCAAATAAAGAAATAGCAAAGGCATTAAATTTAGGGGAGGAGAATGTATATAAGAGGATTCAACGTGCTAGAAAAAAACTAAAAGAAATATTAAAAGAAATGGAGGTTGAGAATATTGAGTAATAAAAAAGATGATTTTGATATTACAGATGATATGCTTCAAGAAAATATTCCAATTGCAACACAAATTATTCTTGACAACCTTCCTTCAGATGATGAATTAAATCATGTCTTTTCAAAAGGTTTTGAACGAAAGATGAAAAAACTCATTAAGCAGCAAAAAAGAAGTAACATTACAAATAAAATTATTTTCTATTCAAAGCGAACAGCTATTATATTTTTGATAGTCTTAGCTAGTTTATTTACTGTTACTATGAGTAGTGAGGCATTGCGTACACGTTTCTTTGAATTAGTAGTCAAAGTATATGAAGACTTAACTTCATTTGTTTTTTCAACTAATGAAGAAGATAATCTTAGTTTAAAAAACAAAGAACCTGGCTATATACCAAAAGGATTTAAAGAAGTTGATAGAGTGGATGATTTTGTTATTACATATAAAAATGATGAAAATATTGAGATACAATATATAACAGATAAAATTAGTTTAAATTCTATTATATTAGATACAGAGGATGCAAAGGTTGAAGATATAACTATAAATGGATATAAGGCAAAATATATAGAAAAAGAAACCTTTTTACAATTGTTTTGGAATGATAATAATTTTGTATATTTGATTAATGTAGATTGTCATGATAAAGGAAATTTAGAGTTTTATAAAGATATTTTGATAAAAATGGCAAAAAAAATAAAATAATTTTTTATGTGTCCAGAAATCACTTCTTTATTCGTTATAGCAGTATATAACAGATAGAGAGGTGATTTTTATGGTTTTAAAAAAGAAAATTATAAGTGTAATTTGTTTATCAACATGTTTGTTAACATCTTCACTTCCTGCTTTTGCAGATACCTTACAAGAGGTGAATGGAAAAGAAAATTTAGCACTAGTATATATGTATAATTCTATGGAGAGAATGGCTAAAATTAAATCTGGTATTTGTGATTTAAGTATTTCTAGTGGCGTTGCCACAGTAAAATGTTTTGTAAAGGGTGGAGATAGTGTGAAAAGTACATCAATAAGTGCTAGTTTACAAAAAAGTAGTGATAATGGAAAAACATGGTCTACGATTCAAACATGGAGCTCTGCAGGAAAAGAGTCATGCACACTTTCTAAAACAAAGAGTGTTGGTAAAGGATATTATAGGGTTTATTCTGTAATAAAAGCAGACTCTGAAAGTAAAAATATAGTAAGTAGTGAAAGAAAGTATTAAAAAAGTACATATAATAAATAATTTAAATAATATAATATGATGGGAGAGATATTTATGAAAATAAAACTAAGAAAAAGACTAGCATTGCCATTAGTATCAATTATGATTTTGACAACTATAATTCCAACAAGTTCATTTGCAAATGAAATTACTGGAGGTAATATTGTGCTTGATGAAGATTATAATAAGATAAATTTGAGTAATAGTGAGATTAATGAGATATTAGAAAATGCTGGGATTGATAAAAATACAGTAAAAATTATTAGCCCAGAAGATGCTTTTTCTGGAGATGATATAGATAAATTTATTGAACAAACAAAGATACAAGAAGAAAAAGAGGCCATAGATGGTTTTACTAGAACTGAAACTATACTTGTGGAACCTAAAATTAAAGGAAGAGCAGATGGTATAGAATGTACAACTGTTGTAGATAACTACACAGGAAAAGAGGAAATATTAAATAAAAAAAGTAATGGTATGGCACATTGGGTAGATGTTATTTTTAATTTAACGATAGGAGTTAAAACAAAATATGCATGGAAAGCAGCAACTTTTCTTGGTATATCACCTAGTACTTTTCAAAGCAAATATATAAATGGAGATAAATTATCATCAACTATTAGTAAAGTTAAAAGTAGAAGATGTTATAAAAAATACAATCCAGTTAGAAAAAGTAAAGAATGGTATTTAGAAACATCAAAATTAGATCTAAAAAATTATGTAGATTTATATACACTTGATAAAAATAATAAATCTGTGAGAAAGAGTAAAACAGATTCAAAAACATATTACACTGAACATTATTCTGATACTACATGGATTAATAATTATGTAAATAATGCATGTAAACAGAACTTATCTGGTCCACGTATTGATACTGTAATATAAATTAAATGATAATGGAGGTCATCGTTATGACATTTTCTAAAAAAATTAAAACTATAAGAATAGCAAGTTTAATCTTGTTAGCAATTGCTGTAATGTTTATGGCCTTTAATTTTTATATTCTAGGTATAATTACTCTATTAGCAGATTGGCAAGTATGTAGAATGCATAAGTGTCCAAATTGTGGTAAGTATATTGATATGAGATTAAGCCTTGATGAGATGCAGTATTGTCCAAGTTGTGGATACAAACTTAATATATGAATTTAAAAACACTTACTATAAATGATTAGTAAGTGTTTTTAAATTCGTATATCATAAATTAAAGATGTAAGCATTAAGAAGATGATTTTATAAATTAATAAATAAATTATATTTAAATTTATTTATTAATTTATTTATTAATTTATTTTTGATTTTTTAATTAAAAATCCCGAATACAATCGGAAGTATGATATAATACTATATATCAATAAAATTCATGGGAGGATTGAAATGAAAATAGTAAGTTTATTTAATGTAAAAGGTGGGGTTGGGAAAACGACATTAGCATATCTAATGGCTCTTAATTTATCAAAAAAAGACAAGAAAATACTTATACTTGATGGAGATACCCAAGCAAACTTTACACAATTCATATATAAAATAGTACATAATAAAAAAACAATTCTAGATGCATTTAAGGATGATATAAGTGCAGAAGAATTAATAATAAAATCTCCATTAAAAGATTATCCAAATGTAGACTTAATACCAAGTGATTTATCTTTATCTGTTTTATCAGAGTATTTAACTATAAAAACTAGTAGAGAAAAAGTCGCTTTTAAGTGGTTTAAGAAAAATATTTCTACTCTTAAAAATTATGATTATATTTTAATAGATTTGTCTCCTTCATATGACTTGATTGCTAGAAATTTTCTATTTATTTCAGACAGTATTATTACACCTCTTGAATTTCAAGATATAGCAAGTATAAGAGGTTGTGAACTGTTCTATCAAAAATATAATGAAGATTTAGAGGATATGGGAGAAACTAATGAAGCAAAAAGAGCTGTTGTAATAAATTCTTTTACTTCAAGAAAGTTAACTTCTGGCGATATATTTATGGATTATCTTGACAGGTTTGATAGTATAAAAGAAGATTTATCAGATGTAAAAATAAGTGAAAGCACTATAGTAAAAAATTGTGTGCTAAATAAGTTAAGTATAGATGACTATTGTAGAAAAATAAAAAAGGCTCATAAAGTTAGAGAAGAATTAAATGATTTAATAGAAGAACTTACTAATAAGGGGGTATTATAATGAGTAAATTTGAATTAGAAGAGGAAGAGATATCTATACCTAGAAAAGACTATAAAAATGAAATCAATAAAGAAATTGAAAATAAATTTAATGAACATACAGAACTTCCAGGGATAAACTTATTAGACTTAAAAGAAAATAAAAAGACTAAAAAAGGACAAGTTACATTATATATTGATGATGAGGATTTGAAAGTATTAAAGACTATAGCACACCTTAAAAAGACTACATTAAATAAAGTAATAAATGAGTTTATTAGGGCTAATGTAAGGGCAACTAAAGGTCATTTACCAGAAGAATTAAATATAGATAAGATAGCAAAAGAGTATGATAAAAGAAATAAAAATAAAGGACCTAGAAAATAAGTTATTATTAAAGTTTTAAAATAATTTTAAATAAAATGTTTTTTGTAAGTAAAATAAAAAACTCTATAAGAAAACTATATTTTTAATATGTTTTCTTATAGAGTAATATATGTTGTATGTTGGGGGTATGCCTTACTATTTCATTATTATTTATTTTTTATATTCAAAAACCAATAGTTCTCTATTATCAGGAGTTACAGCATATATTTTCATTGGTTTATATGTCAATAATTTTGCTAAGTCTGTATCATAAGTCTTAAAATTTATATAATTAGTGTTAGGTTGATTTTCATCACCACCATAATGACGAATTTCTTTATTTCTAGTACCAATATCTTTATATACACCAGATCCAGTAGAGCCTTCAAGTGTCGCATACACATGATATTTATTGATGTAGTTAAGAGCATCTTTATTAGTATCTGTAGGTTTGAAATAAAAACCTTTAAAATAAGAATTTCCAACTGAATCAAATTCAAAATCTGCATAATATGTTTTATGTGCATCGATTATTTCTTTATCTGTTGGAACTTTAACTTCTCCTCCATCTTCTTTAAGTATCTCAGGTGTAGAGTTTAATTCTACAAGAGATAAGTTGTCAATGAATATATCTTTTGAGCCATTATTTTTTAATATTATTTCTACATCTTCTGAATCTTTTTTAGTTGTTTCAAATTGTAAGCCAAATTTGTTATAATCTTTAGTTGCAAATATATGGTCTACTTTACCTTGACCACTTTGTTGATCTTTTGTTTTAATATTTACAGATAGTATTTCAGATGCGAAATTATCTTTTAAGAATCCAGTAAACAAATAACGTTTATAAGGATTTAATTTAGACATAGGTATTGTTATCTTTGTTTCTTGTTGAGCTTTAAGTCTATTTGCAAGGCCTTTTATTCCAATTGTATTAGATGTATCTAAATTACTCCATTGACTAGGATAATTATTATATCCATCAAAATCTGTAAAATATGAAGGAACTTTTATTAGTATATTCATACCTCTTTCAAGTTTAATATCATATATTTTTTTACTATCTGATTCTTTAAGTCTATCTTTAATTGTATCTGAAGTATATTCATCAAAAATAAGTTCTACACAATTCTCATCGATAGGTAAATTATTATAATAAAGTAGACCATCTTTCTTCTTAGTCTCAAAAGCTTTTTCAATTGCTTCTCCTATTGTAAGTTGTGGAGTTTTATCTTCTGGATCATAAGAGTCTTTAGCCGTTACACGTCTTTCTAATGTATCATTTCCTGTATCCAAAATTATACAAGCAGAAATATTATCTATTTGACTTATATAATCTGACCAACTGTTTCCCTCTGTAACAAGTTGTCCTTGAGCGTTTTTAGTTGCATAATTTCCACTAACTTGTGTTGTTTCTAATTTAATATTTTTACCATTATCTAATTTTTTCATTTGGTTATAGCTCAATGGTATCAATCTAGAACTAAATTGATCCATTGTATTAAGAGCTAAAGGAGAAACACCTTTTTTAGGATAAGTATCACCAGGTGATAAATTATTACCAATTTGATTATCTTGTGCTTTAATAGTTGATAATGTATCACCATCTAATACTAAATTTGTTGTTGGTGTAACTTTATACATAGGTGCAGTACCAGTATTATAATATCTAACATTTGCGTTTACATATGCTGACTCACTTTTACTTATTTGTAATCCATTATTCCAAGATTCGCCATTACTATCTTGTACAGCAGTTGAAGTATCCCATGTATGAGAATAGTTTGCTGTTACACTAGCTTTAAATACACCCTCCTCATATCCAACTGTGGCAGATATACCAGATGTATTTGAGTCAGTTTTACTGTTTGTAGTAGCTCTAGAAACTGTTTTCCCCTGATCTGAAGATACATGTTCATTTGTAGACATTATTAATTTTTCCATACCAACTCCAACTACTGGATATGCAGCAATTAATGGATCTCTTGCCTCTCTTTTTATAGCTCTATCAAATGAACCCGAAGCTTTTTCATAATCTGTATATGGATCTCCTGAAGTATGTGATTCTAAATAGTTTGATAGATACTTTTTATATCCTTGGCTTGCAAAGCTATCTTCCCATTTTACAGCAATTGAGTCTTTTATAGTATATCCATTTCTTTCATATGCATCTGGAATATTATCATTATCTGTATCTAAATCTTCATCATCCCAATCTGACATCAAATTTGGATCAAAGAAATTATTATTTGGAATAAATGGGTCATTCTTTTCCATCTTTGAATAATCTCTTAAAAATAGATTTTCTTCTGGGATGACAACCTTATTTCCATTTGATTCCCAATAAAGTTTAGGTGATGATAGATTATCTATAGAACCTAGACTGTTGTCTTGTAATTCTATTCTAATTTTATATTCCTTACCCTTTTCCATTTTAACTTTAATTGTGTTTGCAACATCACTTTTAGCATCTACCTGCATCAATATATCATCTCTATCAGTAGACAGTGTATATTCACCATCCATTGATGGAATTATTCTTCCTGTCCAGCGTATAGATTTTACATCTGATACATCTTTATCTAAAAGTTTATCTACCTTCTTTTCTTCAAATTTCAAATTACCATCTTTTATTGGAGCCATTAATTCTAGATCTTTAAAATGTTCATCTGTGAAATAATATCCCATTAATCCATTGCTTGGGAGTGTATCTTCACTTACAACTTCTCTTTTCTTAGTAGAGTGATAATTATTAGTAGTTTGTGCATATACAGGATATGCTAGAGCTTGACTAACGATAGCTGTAAGTGTTAAAAAACTCAGTAATTTTTTGTTTTTCATTTGTACCTTCATTTTTTCTCCCCCTTATATTAGAAATATATTTAAATCAATTGTTAATTTAATAATGTTGCATCAACAATTAATTTTGTTGTAGTTTTATCTTTATAAGTATCAACTTTATTAATCTTAAACTTACTACCATGGTTTAATAAAACCTCATATTCCCCACCATAGCCAGGTACAGCTGATAAGTAAGCACCAGGAGAACCTTTAGGTATATTTATACGTAGTACTATTTTTCTAGGAGCAAATGCACTCATGTTTGCACTGCCTATACTAGTACTTACAAAATTTTGATATGTTAATGTTTGTCCTTCCCATTTTTCCTTAAATGCATTTACATTTGCTTCTAGGTTAAAATTGTATCCTGGTGATGAAATTTCTAAGCCAAATTCAGGAGCACCAGCTCTTCTATATACAGTTAAGTTTGATGGAATAGGTTTACTTTTTAGTGCACTTTCTATATTATTTATTTGAGAATCTAATTTTGGGTCAGGATTATTTGTTGGTCCATTTTCTAACAAATATTTGTTAATAGCAACATAGTCTCCACGCATATAACCATTTATATCAGCAAGTTGTTCAGAAGTTAATTTATTACTCCAGTCATTATAATTTTCTTTTCCCCAAGAATCTCCTTTACCTACATCTTCTTTGAAATCAAGGCTACTTACTAAAGATGCCTCAACTTTTATATATTGTTTTCCACTTATAACTATACGAACTGTTTTATCAACTTTAACACTATATCCTTGTTCTATTAGTGTACTTACAGATTCATTACTTTGTTGATATGGTAACATCCCAGTTCCTTTAGGTAATTTTAAATGTACAAGTAATGGTGTAGGTTTACTGTCTTGATTACCTGGTTCATATAAAGATATATCCTTAAATCCATCTTGTTTAAATAATCTGTCTTGAACAATATCTTTGAATTCATTAAATTTTTCTAAACTAATTTCATTTTCTGTATTTCCTCTAATTTCGCCTTTAAAAGCAAATCTATCAGCAGATTCAAAATAGTAAACATACATAGGTTTATCTAACTTGTTTTTTGATACTGCGCTTTTAAGATCCTTATAATCTTTTTCAAAAGGATTATCTTTTATTTCATAGTCATAAAAATAATTTCTTTCTCTGGAATACTTACTTATTTCTGCTGCATTTTTCTTATATTCTGTTAAAGCTTCTTTCTCTGCTCTTTCAAGTCCTTTTTCTGCCCTCTCAGCTTCTTTTTTCTCCCACTCTTTAGCTTTTTCTCTGTCTTTTAGGAAGTCCTCAGGTCTTTCTATTGGAGCTTTGTATAATGTCATATTTTTATTTGAGTGGTTGTAGCCCGATAGTGTTTCGGCATTTATGCCATTACTAAATATTAAAGTAGTAAAAATTAAAATAGCTACTAAAATTCTGGATAAATAACTTTTAAACTTCCTATGATTTTTTTTGTTTCTCATTATTCATTCCTCCTCACATAACATTATTTTATTTATTATTATATACATAGAAATGAATTTATTTATTGTATTTCATAAGATGTTATTCTACCATCATAAAATTAAAGTTTTATGATAAAATGCAGTTTAATATATAATAAAATGTATTTTTACAATAAAAAACAAATAAACTGCCTATATAAGCAATTTATTTGTTTTTTATTGTGAAAATATAAACTTATCCAAATACTTGTGTTGATTTAAGCTTATTAACATCATTAAGATATAAACTTGATATAAAACATACACTACCATTATCCATGTTAATTTTTTTTTCTTTTAGATTTAAAGAAAAGATATGATCACTATTTACAACAAATGATTGATGTGTTCTTAAAAAACATTTATCTAATTTAGATATGTTTTTTAAACTACTATAAAATTCAATTGTATTATTATTTGTAACTACCTTAATCTTGTGAGGTGTAGGGCTTGTCTCAAAATATATAATATCATCAAATTTTATTTTCCAGAAAGTATGATCTGAATAAAAACTTAAAAATTTTCCATTTTTTATAAGTCCATTTTTATTGTGTCTTTTATTTATGGTTTCAAGACAAGCCTCTACTCTACTTTTTATGATGTTTAGATCATCTTTTAATATAAAATCCATAGCTTCTATTCTATATGTAAATACACTCATACATAATTCTGGGAAACTTGTAAGAAATATAATAGTGCTATGATAATCAATTTCTCTGATTTTTTTTGCTATATGTAATCCATTATGCGAATCATGATTTACACCAAGAAAAAATATCTTTGCTTTATCAATATCATTGGTTTGCGCTAAAACATCTTCTAGATTCTCTAGAATATCAACATTATAATTATCCCAACATTTCTTCATTAGAATATTACCTATTATATCTTTTAATTTCATGCTAAAATTTGACTCAGTATCAAAAATAAATATATTCACTATACTTCCGCCTCCCTCTTTTAAACAAAAGTAATCTATTTCGTATATCTAGATTTAAATATATTAAGTTTCTGTAAAAGATTAATCTTTATTAAATAATTAAGTCAAATCAAAAGATAGTTAATTTCATCTAAGCTTAAATAAATATACATATGTATAATTTATATAATTATATATCTAAATTTAAAATTCTACAATGATAAAATTTTTTTTATTTTTTAACTTAATAATCTATAAAATAGAGCACAATTTTCAATTATACATACTTAACGATGTTTATATTTATTAATAAAGCATAATTTTAAGGGAACATAAGTAAAGTGACAAAATTGTATAACAAAATAAATAAAAATAAGAAATTTCAAAATGTATTTAAAAATGTATATAAAAAATTATAAAATAAATAATTAATAAATAATATATAAATTTATATAAAATGTATAATATAAATTATATTATACATTTTATAATGGAAATATTAATCTATTTATTTATAAAATTTAAGGCTTTATGAAGAGTACCAAATCTATCATCACCTTTTAGAGTTGTATATTTTTCTTTGCTCAATGAGTCTATCTTATTACATGCTCCTGTTCCAACAACATATAAATTTTCAGTTTGATATGGTTTGTAATTTTTTATATCACAAACTAAACATTCTTCTTTTTTATAATTCCAGGAAATTACTGTTGCTGATATTTTATCAACTTCTCCATCATAAATGACTGTATGTTTATACATTTTATTTTCGCCTTTAGTATTTATGTCTTTATTTAATACACCTTCTGCTATTAATTTCGCAACTATATCTTTATGCTTAATATAATAGTCTGTATCAGCTTTGCTATCTACAAAACATACTTCGATTAATATTGCTGGTGCTTTGGTATGTTTAAGCCAATAGAGATCCCTTACATCTATTTTAGCTCCTCTATTTTTAAATATGGTTGATAACTTTGAATTAACTCTTTCAGCATATACTTTCCCATTATTTGTTTTATATAATGTCTCTGTTCCCATAGGGTTTAATGTTGTACTATTTGCGTTAAAGTGGATTTGTACTGCTAAGTCTATGTCTTGTTTATTGGCTATTTGACATTGCTCAGAAAGATAATTATTGGACTTATCAACTTTACCAGTGTAAACAGTTGCGTCGCCATATTTTAACCATTTTACTATTAAATCAGTTAAGGTTCTATTTTCTTTTCCCTCATCTATATACCCAACTGCTCCTGTTCCTTTTCCTGTTAGTGTGTGACCTGGTACTATTGCAATTTTCATTATTTATCACCTTCTTTTTGTAGCATAACTTTTATGTCTGTCACATCTTCTTTTATATCTTCTACATCTATTTTTATTACACCCATTTCTAAAAGTAGATTTTTATTTATTTCTTGTTGTTGAGTGGATAATTCAATAAAGTTTTCTACAGTTTTTTTATACATGTCTCTATCCTCTTTTTTCTCTTGCATTGTATTTTTAAATAGTAGAGCACATAATATGCCTATTGCTCCTAGGCTACTTAATTGTGTTACTAGCTCTTCCATAATAACCTCCTTTTATATTAAAAAAGACTTAGATTCAAACTAAGTCTCTTTTATTTAATGTTTAATTGTAAAAGATTCTTTATATTTTTTAATGTAATGAATAATTAATTATATATTTATATTATCCAATAGCATAAACAGTAATAGTAGTATAATAAGTATATATAGTCTTAGTAGAAATATAAGCATGGAAAATATTTTGACCAAGGCTAATAGCTTGGTCACTAACCAAAGAACTAAAATAAACACTAGAGTCTGAATTGTTTATATATGCATATCTCATTTCTGTTAAAGAATTATATGCACCTTCAACTTTAGCAGGTTTATAACTGTTACCTGGCAAAGTACCAGGAGCACCAGTAACAAGAAAAAATTTAGGTTTAAAAGGTAAAGGAAAATACCAATGTCCTCTGCTATTACCATATCCGCCAAAATTATTAGAATCACCAGTTTCAATATATCCTGAAAATGTGTAAATTTTTAATCGACTATTTACCTCTTCTTGCAAATTACTTATAGTACCATTTAACTGGGTGATAGTATTATTTTTCTCTGTAAGTTGACTTTGCAAATCTTGCACACTAGCATCTGCTGAACTGAATGCTGTGCCTATCATCTCTCCCATTTCTATCAAAGTATTATTTAATGTAGCATTTATATTTTTTAACGCTAGTTTATTAATGATATGTGTTTTACTATTTATAAAGGTATTTTTCATTGTAGATACTGTACTTTCAATTTCTTGTAAGGAAGAATCATCCTGTGGTGGTTGTATCTCTTTTGATACACTTATTAACTTTTCGCTTAATCCATGCATATCTGTAGCTTTAATTTTAATTGTGTGTATTGCATTATCATTTAATGTATAATTAAATATCTTTTCTAAGTATAAATCTGTAGTTATAGTTTCTTTTAAAGTATCATCTAGAAATATCTCTATCTTATTTAAATTATTATCTAAGTCTGATACTATGAATTTTACTTGTGTGCTATTAAATTCATTTATTACTATTTGAGGTAAATTATTACTCCTAGTAAATGTATATGTTCTTGTTGTGCTAGCATTATTGTTGTCTGTTGCAACAATACTTATTGTATTACTAGAACCTATTCCAAGTGCTAATATTCTTTCATCTGTTAACACAATTTCCTTTTCTCTATTTTTCTCTATATTTGTGATATTTTCTAAAATAGTAGAATTAAGTTTAGTAACAACATTTATAGTATCTCTGTAGTCTAAGTCATTTACTGTGTATTTTAAAGTAAATCCCTTACTTTTATCTCCTATATTTTCATTTACTCCACTTATTGTTGGTATACTATTAGATTTTGTAAATGTATAATTTCTATAGATAGCACCTACCCCATAACCTCCTGTAACTTCTATTTTAATCTTATTGTTAGAGTTTAGTTGAAGAGACAAAATAAGTGAATCAGGTACATTTATAGTATACTTTGTATCTTTTACGGCTTGCTTTGTATCAAATAAAACATCATTTAGATATGTTTTTACTGTGTATGTGTAACTATCTTCATTTGTTATTGTATAATCTATACCAAACCCTCTACTCTTAGAACCAAGCGAACCATCTGTTCCACTTATGCTTGGTGTTGTGGATTTATATTGGCAATCAAAGTAACAATCTTCATAATATCTAGTCCATTCGCTCGAATTTTGTGGTGAGAAAAAATAGCTATAGGTTAATTTATAGCGATTGCCTGGGTATGCGTCAAAACTTCCACTTTTATCCCAACCAACGGAATCACCATTCGGCAATACGCAATTCATCATATCATACGCACCATTTAAATCGGCAACCTTGTTTTTATCGCAATAATCCCACGGCTTTATGGCGATTTTAGTAGCAGGTTTTTGTACTGTTATAAGCGAAGGCACATATAATCTTGGAAAATGTACACTCATACATATCACTTCCTTTCTTTTTTATATAGGTAACATATCTTTTAGACTATTTCTATTACCTTTTACTTCTTACATTACTTCTTTTAATATCTTATTTATATTTCTTACTAAATCATTAAAATGTAATTTACAATACTCCTTTCTTAATTTATGGTTTTATTGTACCTAATTTTAAAACTATAAAAGTCTGCAAAGTGTAGATGAAGTGTGGGCAAAATGTAAATGAATTTATATATTTTTAGGAATAAAAAAAGAACCTTCTATACTGTTGGTTCTACTGGTGTTTCTTCTTTATTTAATAAAGCTGTTAACTCTAAATATTGTTCTTCTGAAATCCTGTTTACTGCATAGAATACATCAATCTTATGTTGTAAATCCTCTTTAGCACTATAGTTCTTTTGTTCTATCATTAATTTTAATAAGTTATACATGTTGATTCCTCCTAAATATTGTTATTTAATTTCATATTTACTACTTCAAATGCTGTGTTTACTATCTCACTATCTCTATTCTTATTTTCTTCTTTTAACATACTTAATTCTTCTTCTAATACTTTTAATCTCTTTTGTTCATCTGTCAAAATGACTTCTATATTTTTTAAAACAGGCTCTTTTGTGATTGGATTTATAGACTCTATATACTGTTTACCATAGTCTATACTTCCAAATTCAATATCGATATAATTTAATTCTGTTATTGTATCATGCTCTAATATATCTCCTGCTGCTTCACCTGTTTGTATCCATACCTTACCTGTTTGGTCGTAAATTATTCTATTTCCTCTATTCATTCTATCACCTCATATTATATTAATTATATAAAAACTCTATATCTAACGCATACCACCTAAAAGAAAATTTATTAAATTTAAAAGGAAAATCAACGCCAGCATTCATATCACCCTTACCAATTTCAATCTTAAAACTATCGGCAGTAATATCTCTAATACTAGCACTACCAATAATTCGAGTATATGAACCATTGTTATATTTAATATTTGTACCTGCAGAATTGATACTAATACCACAACTAAGAAATTTAGCCGGATTTGAACCATCACTTAAACCAAAACTCATGATTAAAATAGTTTTTGGAACAAAATTTAAATTAGTTGGAACAACTAAGGAATTTTGAGAACCATCTGGTGGAGTATAAGTACCTGTCGCATATTTAATCCTTTGACTTAATTGATTAGTCAATTCTGTTATCCTATTTTGCAACTCCTCAACACTAGCATCTGAACTATCAAAAGAAGTCTTTATTTTTTCTGATAACTCAACAAGTGTATTATTTAAATTGGCATCTATATTTTTAAGTGCTAGAGTATTTATAATGCTTGTTTTCCCATTCTTAAAACCTTCTCCAATCTCTACTAATTTAGATGATATATCTTGTAAAGTTGCATCAGATTGAAGTGGCATTATTTCTTTACTGATACTTAAAACCTTCTCAGCAGTTGCATTCTCTGAATCTGTAGCTACTATTTTAAGTGTGTGTATTGCATTGTCTGTAAGTTCATAGTTTATTGTTTTCTCTGTTGTTAAATCTGTTGTTATTGTTTCTTTTAATACATCATCAAGATACCACTCTATTTTACTTAAATTATTATCTGTGTCTATTGCTATAAATGTTGCAGAAGTGGAATTGTAAGAGGATATATTTAATTTTGGTTTAGTATTACCTTTTGTAAATGTAACAGTTTTATCTAACATTTTACCACCAGCAACAGTGCCAAGCTCAATAGTTATATTATTTACAGAGTA
>NZ_JBJODK010000017.1:0-90799 GCF_045900275.1 Clostridioides sp. GD02367
ATAAATTAACCTACTGTTTAATTTTCAAAGTTCTTTTGTCGTATTTTTGTGCTCCTTTTGGGCACTCATATATAATACCATCTATATGATTTCAAGTCAACGCTTTTTTAACTTTTATTTTAAATATTTTTTTGTCAAAACAAAAATAGCCTATATTAATGCATTTTAACTGCTTTAATACAAGCTATTTACATATTCAGACTTATTTATATAGTAACTTTAACTTAGATATTTTTGTATTCCTATGTATATCGCCCATGCTATCTTCTCTTGATATGTTTCATCAGTCAAAAGTTTACATTCTTTTTCATTCGATAAAAAACCACACTCTATTAGTACTGATGGAATATTGTTCTCTTTTAAAAGATATATATCATCTCTAGGCTTGACTTCTCTATTATTGGTTTTATCTACTACTCTTTTAAGTTCTTCTTGAATACACTTTGATAGCTCTTTACTATCTTGTTTGTCTTTAGGATAAAAAGTTTGAGCTCCATAGTATTTTGATTGTTCAAATGCATTGAGATGTATGGAGACGAACATGTTAGCATTAGAATTTGATATCATTTCTTTCCTATTTTTCAAATTTTCATTATACTTTTGTCTTGTTGTTTTATTATTTCCCTCTTTGTAAAGACTACTATCATCTTCTCTAGTCAATATTACAAGACCTCCGCTTGATTCTATAAGCTCTCTAAGCTTAAGTGTTATAGCTAAGTTAATATCCTTTTCAGATGTGCTCTTATCCTTATTTAACGCACCTGGGTCAATACCCCCATGACCAGCATCTAAAATTATTGTTTTATTTGTTACTGGCATATACTTAATAACATCTTCAGATATATTTTTCACTTCAAATATTGACACTATTACTAGGCACACCATAACAAAACTAAAAATTATATGTTTTATGTACTTTCTCACAACATCACCCTGTATATGTATACTTATAAAAACACTATAATATTCCAAATATTAGTACAAACATTTAAATTCTCCTTTTCTAATTATCAATTTCCATTTATTATATTGATTTATCAATATCGATATATGTGCTTTACAATATTATATATTATTAACCTCTTTAATTTAATACTCTTATCTACTATTGAATAACTATTATTTTGACAACAAATCATATAATTTATAATAACATAGTCTACGAATTATACTAATGTATATTCATAGACTATGTTATTATAGTATATAAAATTTTTAATTATTAATATATACACTACTTTTGTTAATAATGCTATTGCATTAAATAAATCTAATGCATAGTCTTTCCATTATATAAATAAAAAAGGATGCTTTCCCTACAGAAAAACATCCTAATAAAATATCTTATTATTTTATTGTATATCACTCTTAATTCAAACCCAACATTTTTAACATACAAATACTTTTTAAATAAAAATATATAAAGTATTTTGTTTTTCCAAAAAAATAAGTAATTATCTTTTTGAGAATTGTGGAGCTCTTCTTGCTGCTTTTAATCCGTATTTCTTTCTTTCCTTCATTCTTGCATCTCTAGTTAAGAAACCTTCTTTCTTTAAAGCAGGTCTTAAATCTAAATCAGCTTTTAATAAAGCTCTAGATATACCATGTCTTATAGCTCCAGCTTGTCCAGTGAATCCTCCACCTTCAACCTTTACTATAACATCATATTTATTTTCATTTCCAGTTAAAACTAATGGTTGTTTAACATCTCTTATTAGTGTTTCATAGTTAAAATAATTTTCTAATGCTCTTCCATTTACTAATATATTTCCTTCACCTGCAACTAGTCTTACTCTAGCAACAGAACTTTTTCTTCTTCCAGTTCCATAATATTGAACGTTAGCCATTATAAACTCCTCCTTTCACCTATTAATCTTACTTAAAGTTTAAAACTTCTGGATTTTGAGCTGCATGAGTGTGTTCAGCACCTGCGAATACTCTTAATCTAGTCATCATTCTGCTTCTTAATTTGTTCTTAGGTAACATACCACTTACAGCATGTGCTATAACTTCTTCTGGTTTCTTATCCATCATATCTCTGTAAGATATTTCTTTTAATCCACCTACATAACCAGTATGGTATCTGTAATATTTTTGATCTAATTTTTTACCACTTAAAACTATCTTTCCTGCATTTACTACAACAACAAAATCTCCACCATCAACGTGAGGAGTAAATGTTGGTTTATGTTTACCTCTCAATACTGTCGCTATTTCTGTTGCTAAACGACCTAGTGTTTTACCTTCAGCGTCAACTAAGTACCATTTTCTTTGTACATCAGCTGGCTTAGCTATATAACTTTTCATAAATGTCCCTCCTTAACTATTTCTCATAAAATTTTTTTACCGTTTATGTCAAGTCCGGGGCAAGTGGACTTATTAACACATTCTCATATATTTTAATACATGTAGCCTGGTGTGTCAAGTTAATAATGAACTTTTTTAAGAAATAATCCTTGTGCTGGAGCTGTATGTCCACATTTTGACCTAGTTTTAGATTCTATTATATCTAAAAATGACTCATTAATCCTACCACGACCTATATCAATAAGTGTTCCAACAATAATTCTTACCATATTATATAAAAATCCATTTCCACTAATTTCTATGACAATTAAGTCATCATTTTTATTGATATCAATATCATATATAGTTCTAATTGTATCTTTTACAGATGAACCAGTACTCATAAAACCTTTAAAGTCATGTGTTCCTAAAATACTCTTTGACTCTAAACACATTTTATCAAAATCAAGTTCATATTTTACTTGATACGATATATCACTAAGTATCGGATTTCTAAACTTGCTATTATATATTAAATATTTATATGTTTTACCTTTTGCACTATACCTTGAATGGAAATCTTCCTTAACTTCACATGCTTTTATAATTGATATATCCTTTGGTAGTTTAGCATTTAAAGCCATTGGTATACTTTCTACATTTATGTCTGAATTAATTTTAAAATTTGCAATTTGACCAATAGCATGAACTCCTGAATCAGTTCTACCTGACCCTATGAGTTTAACTTCTTCCCTTGTTATATCATATATAGCCTTTTCTATTGTACCCTGTATTCCTAAAGAATCAGGTTGTTTTTGCCATCCACAATAATTACTGCCATTATATTGGATTGTAATTTTTATATTTCTCATACTTTACCTCGTTTATATCTATGTTTCTATTAAATTACTATAAATCTAGTAGCTATAATCACGCCTAAATAAACAACTTGGAATACACATGCTATATAGTCTCCCTTTGCTATGACAGACTCTCTCATTTTAGTTCTATTGTGTCCACCTCTATAACATCTAGCTTCCATGGCCATAGCTAATTCATCAGCTCTTCTAAACGCACTCACAAATAATGGCACCAAAAGAGGCACTAAGTTCTTAGCTCTATTTATAAGGTTTTTACTTTCAAAATCTGCTCCTCTAGACATTTGAGCTTTCATTATTTTATCTGTTTCATCCAATAATGTAGGAATAAAACGTAAAGCAATTGTCATCATCATTGCAAGCTCATGTACTGGTAAACCAATTTTTTTAAATGGGTTAAGCAATCTTTCTATACCATCTGTTAATTCTATTGGAGAAGTAGTTAGAGTAAGTAAAGATGTCCCAACCACTAAAAATATAAGTCTTATTGCCATAAAAATTGCTTGTCTTAGACCTTGTTTTGTTATTGCTAAAAATCCAAATGACCATATTTCATCACCTGGCAAGAAAAAAATATTTATAAGAAATGTAAATAAAATAATCCATTTAAGAGGCTTTACACCTTTAATAATATACTTAACTGGTATATTAGCTAACTTTATCATACCTAATAAACATAATAAAACTACTATATAAGGCCAAAATTTATTTACTACAAATATAGACACCATAAATACAATTGTTGCTACAAGTTTTATCCTTGGATCTAATTTATGAATAGCAGAACTTGTTGGGTAGTATTGCCCTATAGTTATATCTTTTAACATAATCCTCGTCCTCTCACAACTTTTAATATTTCTTGTTTTGCTTCCTCTAAAGTCAATATATCTTCTCTGATGTTAAATCCTTTTTGTCTCAATTTCAATGCAAGCTCTAAAACTTGTGGAATATCTAATCCTATCTCTTTCAATTTACTAGCATTTGATTTAAATACTTCTCTAGGAGTTCCCATAAATTCTATTCTACCATGATTCATAACAATTAAAGTCTTTGCTAGTTTTGCCATATCATCCATACTATGAGATGACAGTATTATAGTCATATTGTTTTTTTCATGTAAGTCCTTTATTAAATTAAAAATTTCATCTCTTCCTCCAGGATCAAGACCAGCAGTAGGTTCATCCAGTATAAGAACTTCTGGGTTCATAGCTATAACTCCAGCAATTGCTACCCTACGCTTTTGACCACCAGATAATTCAAAAGGAGATTTATCCTTAAATTCCTCATAATCAAGTCCTACAGCTTCCATTGATGCTTTTACCCTATTATGTATCTCAGACTCCTCTAAGCCTAAATTAGCAGGTCCAAAGGCTATGTCTTTATCAATCGTTTCTTCAAACAATTGGTATTCTGGATATTGAAATACAACACCTACCCTTTTTCTAATCTCAGTTAAATTCAAGTTTTTATCTGTTATATTAAAATCATTTATAAATATTTCTCCTGAGGAAGGCTTTAATAATCCATTTAAATGTTGTATTAATGTAGATTTTCCTGAACCTGTATGACCTATGAGACCAACAAAATCTCTATCTTTAATCTCAAAAGAAACATCATCAAGTGCCTTACTTGCAAAAGGCATCCCTTCATTATATATGTGTGTTAAATTCTTTACTATAATTGACATAATTCCATCACCATCTCATCCACAGTTAATATATCACTACTAATATTCATTCCTTCTTCTATTAATAAACTAGATAATTCTGTCATACAAGGTACATCTAAACCGATTTCCTTTAGCATCTTTATTTCACTGAATACTTCTCTAGGAGTTCCCTCTAAGATTTTTTTCCCTTTTTCCATAACCACAACTCTATCTGCCTCTACTGCTTCTTCCATAAAGTGTGTTATATGTATAACAGTTATATTTTCTTCTTTATTAAGTCTTTTTATTGTTTTCATAACTTCTTTTCTTCCAGATGGGTCTAACATTGCTGTTGCTTCATCAAATATTATACATTTAGGCCTCATAGCAATAATTCCTGCTATTGCAACTCTTTGTTTTTGACCACCTGATAACAAGTGTGGTTGTCTACCTCTTAAATCATACATACCTACACTCTTTAAAGATTCCTCTACAATACGCCTTATTTCTTTAGGCTCTACACCTAAGTTTTCAGGTCCAAACGCAACATCTTCTTCTACTATTGTAGCAACTATTTGATTATCTGGGTTTTGAAATACCATGCCTGCAGTTTGTCTTATATCCCATAATCGTTCTTCCTCCTTAGTATCCATTCCATCAATAAGAATGTTTCCCTCAGTAGGCATAAGAATTGCATTTAAGTTTTTAGATAAAGTAGACTTACCAGAACCATTATGTCCTATTATCGCAACAAATTCTCCTTTTTTAACATCTAGGCTTAAATTATCTATTGCTTTAAGTTTTGCTTCATCTGTAATATACTCAAACGAAATATTATTTACCTTTACTATATTATCCATTAATTCATACTCCTTTTAGTAAGCAATAACTTATAAAAATCATTTTACACATTATTATATCACACCTGAGTCAAAAAAATAAAAAAAAGATTAAGCCATCAAGCCTAATCCTTTCCTTACTATACTAATTCTATAAAAGCCATTTCAGCAGCATCGCCTTTTCTTGGCCCTATTTTTATTATTCTAGTGTATCCACCATTTCTCTCAGCATATTTTGGAGCTAAATCTGTGAATAAGTTATTAACTACTGTTTCATCCATAACATAAGCTAAAACTTGTCTTCTAGCATGAAGATCCCCTCTTTTAGCAAGAGTTATCATCTTTTCAGCCATTCTACGAGTTTCTTTCGCTCTAGTCACTGTAGTTTCTATTCTTCCACTTCTTAGTAAGCAAGTTACTAAGTTTCTTAACATAAGGTTTCTGTGAGCTGTTTCACGTCCTAATTTACGGTACTTAGCCATTCTTATCCCTCCTTTGCTCGCTATTCTTCACTTGGTTTTAATCCTAGTCCAAGTTCCTCTAGTTTTTGTATTACCTCTTCTAATGACTTCTTACCTAGGTTTCTAACCTTCATCATATCATCCTCAGATTTATTAGCTAATTCTTCAACTGTATTAATTCCCGCTCTCTTTAAACAGTTATATGATCTAACTGATAAATCTAATTCTTCTATAGTCATTTCAAGAACTTTTTCTTTTTGATCTTCTTCTTTTTCTACCATGATTTCAACACTACTTACATGTTCAGTTAAGTCTATAAATAGATTTAAATGCTCAACTAATACTTTCGCAGCTAATGATATACCCTCTTGAGGATTTATACTACCATTAGTCCATACTTCTAGCACTAATTTATCATAATCTGTTTTTTGACCAACTCTTGTGTTTTCCACATGATAACTAACTTTCTCAACAGGAGTATATATTGAATCCACAGGTAAAACACCTATTGGAACATTCTCTGTTTTATTTTCTTCAGCAGAAACATATCCTCTACCTTTATCTACAAATATCTCCATATTAAGTTTAGCATTATCATCTAATGTAGCTATTGCTAAATCTTTACTTAATATTTCAACATCTGGAGGACAGATTATATCTGCACCTGTGATAGAGCATGGTCCTTGAGCCTCTATTTTAAGTGTTCTACTTCCTTCACCATCTATAGTTGCTGAAAGCTCTTTTAAAGTTAATATTATCTCAGTAACATCTTCTTTAACACCAGGTATTGTAGAGAATTCATGAAGAACTCCATCTATTTTTATAGCATTTACTGCTACACCTGGTAATGATGATAATAATATTCTTCTTAATGCGTTACCTATAGTTATTCCATATCCTCTTTCTAGAGGTTCTATAACAAACTTACCATATCTATAGTCTTCGCTAAGCTCAACTATATCTACTTTTGGCTTTTCTATTTCTATCATGGACAAAACCCTCCTTAAAATTCAGTAATCCACTGAGGGTAAACAAAATTTTAAAATAATTTTTAAAAGTGTGCTTATTATTTAGAGTAAAGTTCTATGATTAAGTGTTCAGCTATCTCAAGGTCTATATCTTCTCTTGTTGGAACACCAACTACTTTTGCTGTCATTCCTTCTACATTAGCTTCTAACCATTTAGGAGCTATTCTTGAGTTAACTTCTACTAAATTTTTGAATTTTGCAGAAGATCTTGATTTCTCTTTAACTTCTATAACATCCCCAACTTTAACTACTAATGAAGGTATGTCTACTTTATTTCCATTTAAAGTGAAATGACCATGAGCTACTAATTGTCTAGCTTCTTTTCTAGAAGATGCTAGTCCCATTCTGTAAACTACATTATCTAATCTTCTCTCTAATAAACTTAATAAGTTTTCACCTGCTTTACCAGGCATATTTTCAGCACGTTCATATAAGTTTCTAAATTGAGTTTCTAAAACTCCATATATTCTTTTAACTTTTTGTTTTTCTCTTAATTGTAATCCATAGTTAGAAACTTTCTTTCTCCCTTGGCCATGTTGACCTGGAGCATAGTTTCTTTTTACTATAGCACATTTATCTGTATAACATCTATCACCTTTAAGGAATAATTTCATTCCCTCTCTACGGCATTGTCTACATGATGCACCTGTATATCTTGCCATTTATCTACACCTCCTATTTGTACTCTTCTTAATTACACTCTTCTTCTCTTTGGTGGTCTGCATCCGTTATGTGGGATTGGAGTAACGTCTTTTATCATAGTTACTTCTAGTCCAGTTGCTTGTAAAGCTCTTATTGCAGCTTCTCTTCCTGAACCTGGCCCCTTTACGAATACCTCAACACTTTTTAGTCCGTGTTCCATCGCAGCTTTTGCAGCTGTTTCAGCAGCCATTTGAGATGCAAATGGAGTTGATTTTCTTGATCCTTTGAATCCTAATTGTCCAGAACTTGCCCAAGATATAGCATTTCCATGAACGTCAGTTAAAGTTATTATTGTATTATTGAAAGTTGATTGTATATGAGCATGACCACGTTCTATATTTTTACGTTCTCTTCTTCTAATACGTGTAACTTTCTTTTTTGGTTTAGCCATTTTCCTTTTCCCTCCTTCATCTAATTATTATTTATTTATTTTTTCTTTTTACGAGATACTGTTTTTCTAGGACCTTTTCTAGTTCTAGCATTAGTCTTAGTTCTTTGTCCTCTTAATGGAAGACCTTTAGCGTGTCTTATTCCTCTATAACATTTTATATCTCTTAATCTCTTTATGTTTAAAGCAATTTCTCTTCTTAAGTCACCTTCAACTAAGAAATCGTCATCTATAACTTTTCTTAAATCATTAACTTGATCTTCTGATAAATCTTTTATTCTAGTATCTGGATTTATCTCAGCCTTAGCTAATATTTCGTTAGCAGTTGCTTTACCTATACCATATATATAAGTTAAGCCTATCTCCGCTCTTTTTTCTCTAGGTAAATCTACCCCAGCTATTCTTGCCATGATCGCACCTCCTACACATAGTTTTTAGTGTTTAAAACTTCGTATCATATACCAATCCTACGCCAGATTGTTCAACGATTTTAACGTTCTTTTGTTAACATCACAATATAGTATTATACTATAAATTTTAACAAAATACTAGTAATAATTTCTTATCCTTGCTTTTGCTTATGCTTTGGATTTTCACAGATAACCATTACTTTTCCTTTTCTTTTTATTACTTTACATTTTTCACATATTGGTTTTACTGATGGTCTAACCTTCATTATTAATCCCTCCTTAGACTAAATATTAATATAGTCTACTTCTTACGCCAAGTAATTCTTCCTCTTGTAAGGTCATATGGAGAAAGTTCAACATTCACCTTATCACCTTCAAGAATTCTTATGAAGTTCATTCTTAGCTTTCCAGAAATGTGGCATAATATCTCATGTCCATTTTCTAGTTTAACTTTGAACATAGCATTAGGTAAAGCTTCTGAAACTGTACCTTCTAATTCTATAACATCTTTTTTGGCCATTAACTAACCAGCCCTCCATTTCAATAAGTTAAATTATCTAATTTAACTTAGTAAGTTCAGCTCTTAAAAAAGAATCTGTAATTTCTTGTCCAGATACTACTCTTTTTCTAACTTCATCATTAATAAAATTATATTTTTTTAAGTGCTTCACTTTCTTTAACTTAGGTTTGTCAAGTTTTCTTTTCTTTCCATCAGCTATTAATACATATTCATTATTAACTATTTTGACTACGAAAAATAAATTTCCTTTGTCTCGTCCTAATGAAACTTTAACAACTTGACCTATACTTAAATTATCTGATAGCACTTTTTTCACCTACTTTTTAAATTACAACTTTGTCAATATCAAAGGTTCATGTTCAGTAATTGCTATCGTATGCTCATAATGAGCTGATTTTTTTCCATCTATTGTAACAGTCGTCCACCCATCTGATAGAGTCTTTACATGATAACGACCTGCATTAACCATTGGCTCTATAGCAATAACCATTCCTTCTCTAAGTCTTGGTCCTTTTCCTGGGAGTCCATAATTAGGTACTTGTGGATCTTCATGAAGATTTGCTCCAACTCCATGACCCACTAAATCTCTAACTACTGAGAAACCATGTTTCTCAACGTGTGTTTGTACTGCGTGTGAGATATCTGAAAGTCTATATCCTAATTTAGCAAATTTTATTCCTTCATAGAAGCTTTCTCTAGTTACTTCTATCAATTTCCTATCTTCTTCAGATATCATGCCTACTCCGTGAGTTTTCGCAGAATCACCATGATATCCTTTATAATAGGCTCCTATATCTAAGCTTATAATGTCTCCTTCTTTTAATATGGTTTCTCCTGGAATCCCATGTACTACTTCTCTATTGATAGAAGCACATATACTTCCTGGAAAACCTCCATATCCTTTAAAAGAAGGTTCTGCATTATATTTTCTTATATTCTCTTCAGCTATTTTATCTAATTCTAAAGTAGATATTCCCGGAGAAATAGCTTTTCTTAAAACTTCATGAGTATCAGCAACAATTTTTCCAGCTTCTCTTAGAAGTTCTATTTCTTTTTTTGATTTCAAGATAATCATTTATTTTCCACTTCCTAAAGCTGAGACAATATCTTCAAATACTTTATCTATTGCTTGGTCACCTTTTATATCTGCTATTATACCTTGCTTGCCATAATAGTCTACTAAAGGTTTTGTTTCATCTAGATAAACTTGTATTCTCTTAGATACAGTTTCTTCATTATCATCAGCTCTTTGATATAATTCTCCTTGGCATACATCACATACACCTTCTACTTTAGGAGGATTAAACTCAACATGGTAAGTAGCTCCACAAGACTTACATATTCTTCTACCAACTGCTCTAGATACTAGTATGCTCTTGTCAACTTCAATATTAACAACTTTATCTAGTTCTATACCAGTATTTTTTAAGAATACATCTAAGTGTTCTCCTTGTGCTACATTTCTTGGAAATCCATCTAACATAAATCCATTTTTACAGTCTTCTTGAGATATTCTATCAGTAACTAAACCTACAGTTAACTCATCTGGTACTAATAAACCTTGGTCCATGTATTCTTTAGCTTTTTTTCCAAGTTCTGTTCCCTCTTTTATATTCTTTCTGAATATATCTCCTGTTGATATATGAGGTATATTGTATTTTTCTACTATTCCTGCCGCCTGAGTACCTTTACCAGCACCTGGAGGTCCAAGTAATATTATTCTCATATTATCCATCTCCATTTTATTTTAAGAAACCTTGATAGCTTCTCATAACTAAGTTTGACTCTAACTGTCTCTTAAGTTCCAAAGCAACCCCAACAACGATTAGCAATGAAGTCCCAGCTAGACTCATATTTACTTTCATATAATGTGTTGTAAGAGCTGGTACCATAGCAATTATTGCTAAGAAAGTTGCTCCAGCTAAAGTTAATCTAGTTAAAATTCTATTTAAATAATCCATAGTAGGTTCACCTGGTCTTATACCTGGTATAAATCCACCATTGTTTTTCATATTTTTAGATATATCTTCTGTATTGAATGATACAGTTGTATAAAAATATGAGAAGAAAATTATAAGTAGAATCTCAATTGATCTATATGTCCAAAATCCTTGTTCTGTTGCCATACTTAAGTATTTTTGAACAAAAGCTTGAGCATTTGGTCCCATAAACATAGCTATTGTTTGAGGAAAAGCTAAAAGTGAACTAGCAAAAATTATAGGCATAACTCCTGATTGGTTAACTTTCATTGGTATATGAGAACTTTGTCCTCCATACATCTTTCTTCCAACAACTCTTTTAGCATATTGTACAGGTATCTTTCTAGTTGCTTCTTGTATGAATGTAACTCCTGTAACTGTAAGTAATATAACTACAATTAGAAGTATTATAACCCAAGGTGCAACTTGACCAGATTTAACTTGTTGCGCGATTTTAATAACATCTGTTGGTATTCTTGATATTATACCTGCAAATATTATCACTGAACTACCATTACCGATTCCTTTTTCAGTAATTTTGTCCCCAATCCACATTACTAACATACTTGCTGAAACTAATGTTATTACAACAGTTGATATAAAAAACACACTATTTGATATTAAAGCACTTCTTACAATTCCTAATGTAATTCCCAAAGCTTGTACAACTGCTAGAGCTAGTGCTGTATATTTAGTGTACTTATTAATTTTTTTCTTTCCTTCTTCACCAGATTTTTGAAGTTCTGCTAGACTCTCAAAACCTACTGTTAGAAGTTGTATTATGATTGATGCAGTAATATATGGACTTATACCTAAAGCAAATAGTGAAAAGTTACTAAATGCTCCACCAGTAAACATATTATACAGAGAAAGTAGACTATTGCCGCCTACCATCTTTTGTATAATACTAGTGTCTATGCCTGGAACTGGTATAGTAGTACCTATTCTGAATATCACGATCATCATAAGTGTATACATTACTTTTTTTCTTACTGCTTTAATCTTCCAAGCTTGTTTTAATTTTGACAGCACGCTAATTCACCCCGCCTGTACTGGCTAGGAGATTAGCAGGTTATTATACTAACTCTGCTTTTCCACCAGCTTTTTCTATTTTTTCTTGAGCTGAAGCTGTAAATTTAGCAGCTTTAACAGTTAAAGCTTTCTCTAAATTACCTTCACCTAAGATTTTGATTCCATCTTTACCTATCTTGCTTATAGTTTTAGTAGATTTTAATAATTCTGCAGTTATTTCTGTTCCATTTTCAAATCTATTTAAAACTTCCACATTAACTTCTGTGTAAACTTTCTTAAATATGTTATTGAAACCTCTCTTAGGAAGTCTTCTAGCTAGTGGCATTTGTCCACCTTCAAATCCTACTCTTACTCCACCACCAGAACGAGACCATTGACCTTTTTGTCCACGTCCTGCAGTTTTACCTTGTCCAGTTGCAGTACCTCTACCTAATCTTCTTTTAGCTCTTACTGCACCTTCAGCAGGTTTTAACTCATGTAACTTCATGGATTGCACCTCCTTGCACTACTTTATAAAAATTATTCAGCTATTTCAGTTACTTCTAATAAGTGACTCACTTTATTTATCATACCTCTTGTTTGAGCATTGTCTTCTTTTACAACAACTTGTTCTCTTTTTCTTAATCCTAACGCTTCAACATTCTTTTTTTGGTTAGGAGTAGTTCCTATAACACTTCTAACTAACTTTATTTGTAATTTAGCCATTTTACACTACCTCCTTACCCTAGAAGTTCTTCAACTTTTTTACCTCTAAGTTTAGCTATATCTTCAACTGTTTTTAGAGAATTAAGTCCTTCTATTGTAGCATTTACCATATTTCTTGGATTGTTAGATCCTAAAGACTTAGCTCTAACGTCTTTTAGTCCAGCTAGCTCAAGTACGGCTCTAGCAGGTCCCCCAGCTATTACTCCTGTACCTTCTACAGCAGGCATTATTAATATATTTCCAGCACCAAAGTGTCCGCGTACTTCGTGAGGAATTGTAGTCCCAACTATTGGCACTACTATTAGATTTTTCTTAGCATCTTCAACTGCTTTTTTTATAGCATCTGGTACTTCCATTGCCTTCCCAGCACCTATACCAACGTGTCCGTTTTCATCTCCAACAACTACTAACGCTGCAAATCTGAAGTTTCTACCACCTTTTACAACCTTAGTAACACGTCTTACTTCAACAACTTTTTCTTGTAAGTCAAGTTGTCCTGCATCTATCGGCTTACGACGTAGCATGTATTTTTCCCTCCTTCGTATTAGAACTTAAGACCAGCTTCTCTAGCACCTTCAGCTAATTCTTGAATTCTTCCATGATATAAGTATCCACCTCTGTCAAATACAACTTCAGTGATTCCTTTTTCAACAGCTTTTTTAGCAACTAATTCTCCAACTTTCTTAGCTGCTTCCTTGTTTCCTGTATGATTGACAGCACTCTTAACTTCTGCTTCTAAAGAAGATGCAGCAACTAGAGTTACTCTGTTTGTGTCATCTATTATTTGAGCATATATATTATTAGCACTTCTAAATACACATAATCTTGGTCTTTGAGAAGTACCGCTTATTTTTCTACGAACTCTCTTATGTCTTTGAAGTCTATTAGCATTTTTATCAGCTTTTTTTAACACCTAGCTCACTCCTTTCTAGCGTTTAAGTTTTGGTATTATTTTTTACCAGTTTTTCCTTCTTTACGTCTGATTACTTCATCAACGTATTTTATACCTTTACCTTTGTATGGCTCTGGTTTTCTCCAAGCTCTTATCTTAGCAGCATAATTTCCTACTAATTGCTTGTCTATACCTTTTACTATTAACTCTGTTTGGTTTGGAGCTTCAACAGTTATTCCTTCTGGATCTTCCATTTCAACTGGATGAGAGAAACCTAAGTTCATAACTAATTTACTTCCTTGTTTTTGAGCTCTATATCCAACACCTTTTAGTTCTAATTTCTTTTCGAAACCAGTATTTACACCTACAACCATATTATCTAATAAAGTTCTAGTTAATCCGTGTAAAGATCTATGTTTTTTATTATCAGTTGGTCTTTCAACCATTATTGTATTTTCTTCTTTTTTTATGTTTAACTCAGCACTTAATTGTTTAGTTAAAGTTCCTTTTGGACCTTTTACTGTAACTAAATTTCCTTCAGCTATAGTAACTTCAACACCTGCTGGTATTATTATTGGCTTAACACCTATTCTTGACATGGTCGCACCTCCTTACATTGTTCATATTAATTACCAAACGTAGCAGATTACTTCTCCACCAACATTTTCTTTTCTAGCTTGCTTGTCAGTTAATATTCCTTTTGAAGTAGATATAACTGATATTCCTAATCCGTTTAATACTTTTGGTATCTCGTGATTAGCAGCGTAAACTCTCATACCAGGCTTAGATATTTTCTTAAGACCTGTTATAACTCTTTCGCCTTCTTGTCCGTACTTTAATTGTATTCTTATGATACCTTGTTTTCCGTCTTCTATAACATCATAACCTCTTATGAAACCTTCTTCTAATAAGATTCTAGCTAACTCTTTCTTAATATTAGAAGCTGGAACATCTACAGTTTCATGCTTAACAACATTAGCATTTCTTATACGAGTAAGCATATCTGCAATTGGATCTGTCATTGTCATTTTGTTGCCCTCCTTCCATTCTAATCAAGCTTCTACCAGCTTGCTTTTCTAACACCAGGTATTTGACCTTTATAAGCTAATTCTCTAAAGCATATACGGCATATACCAAATTTTTTCAAAACTGAATGCGGTCTTCCGCATATAGTACATCTAGTGTATTCTCTAGTAGCGTACTTTTGCTTTCTTTGTTGTTTAACAACCATCGCTTTTCTAGCCACGGGAATCCCTCCTTTGCTTACTTAGAAAATGGCATTCCTAATAATTTTAATAATTCACGAGCTTCTTCGTCAGTTTTCGCTGTAGTAACAAATATTATATCCATTCCTCTTACTTTATCTATTTTATCATATTCTATTTCAGGGAATATTAATTGTTCTTTAACTCCTAAAGCATAGTTTCCTCTACCATCAAAAGCGTTAGGGTTAACTCCTCTAAAGTCTCTAACTCTTGGTAAAGAAACAGAAACTAGTTTGTCCATAAAGTAGAACATTTTGTCAGCTCTTAATGTAACTTTTGTTCCTATTGGCATTCCTTCTCTTAATTTGAAGTTAGCAACAGATTTTCTAGCTTTAGTTATAACAGGCTTTTGTCCTGATATTATTTCTAATTCTTCAACGCCTTTTTCTAATCCTTTTGGATTTTCTCTAGCGTCACCTATACCCATGTTAATAACTATTTTATCTAACTTAGGTATCTCCATTACGTTTTTGTATCCAAATTTCTCCATTAAAGCAGGAGCAACTTCTTTCATGTATTTTTCTTGTAATCTAGAAGCCATTTAAGGTCCCTCCTTTCAAGCAATATTTATTATAATTCTTTTCCGCTCTTTGCTGATACTCTTACTTTGTTCCCATCTTTTACTTCATATCTTACTCTAACGCCTTTTCCTGTTTCAGGATCAAATGGCATTACATTAGATATGTGTATTGGGGCTTCTTTATTTATTATTCCACCTTGTTGGTTCATAGCACTTGGTTTTTGATGTTTAGTTATTACATTTACACCTTCAACTAACACTTTGCTAGCTTTAGGATATACCTTTAAAACTGAACCTTTTTTACCTTTATCTTTACCTGCTATAACTACAACAGTGTCACCTTTTTTAACACGCATCATGTCCTATTGCACCTCCTTAATTATAGTACTTCTGGAGCAAGAGAAACTATTTTCATGAATTCATTGTCTCTTAACTCTCTAGCAACAGGCCCGAATATACGAGTCCCTACTGGAGTTTTATCGTCTTTTATTATAACAGCTGCATTCTCATCAAAAGAAATATAACTTCCATCATTACGTCTCATGCCTTGTTTAGTTCTCACTATAACAGCTTTAACAACTTTACCTTTTTTTACAACTCCACCAGGTGTTGCACTTTTAACAGTAGCAACTATAACGTCACCTATGTTACCATATCTTCTTTTACTTCCGCCTAGAACACGTATACATAAAATTTCTTTAGCTCCTGAGTTATCAGCAACTCTTAGACGTGATTCTTGTTGTATCATATCGTAATCCCTCCTTCTTCAAAAACTATTTCACTTTCTCAACAACTTCAACTAGTCTAAATCTCTTGTCTTTTGATAAAGGTCTAGTTTCCATTATTTTAACTCTATCTCCGATGTTACATATATTCTTTTCATCATGAGCCTTGAATTTTTTAGTTCTCTTAACACGTTTATTATATAGTGGATGACGTACAAACTCTTCAACAGCTACTACTATTGTTTTATCCATCTTGTCACTAACAACACGGCCTATTCTAACTTTTCTTCTTCCTCTTTCCATGTTTAAAAAGCCTCCTTTCCAAATTAAGCTCTAGTTTCGTATAACTTTCTTTCAGCAAGAACAGTTTTAACTTTTGCTATATCCTTCTTAACAAACTTTATTCTAGCTGTATTTTCTAATTGACCAGTAGCTAATTGGAATCTTAAGCTAAATAATTCACTTTTGAAGTCGTTTAATTTGTTCATTAGCTCTTCGCTTGTTAAATCTCTTAATTCTTTAGCTTTCATCCTATTCACCACCCTTTACTTCTAAATCTTCTTTTTTCACAAATTTACATTTGATTGGTAATTTATGTGCAGCAAGTCTCATAGCTTCTCTTGCCTTATCTTCAGAAACACCCGCTAATTCAAACATAACTCTTCCTGGCTTAACTACAGCTACCCAATATTCTGGAGAACCTTTCCCTGCACCCATACGAGTTTCTGCTGGTTTTCTTGTTACTGGTTTATGAGGGAATATTTTTATCCAAACCTTTCCCCCTCTTTTTATATATCTAGTCATCGCGATTCTGGCAGCTTCTATTTGATTAGAAGTTATCCAAGAAGCTTCTAAGGCTACTAATCCAAACTCACCATAAGTAACTTTGTTACCTTTATGAGCTTGCCCAGCCATACTTCCTCTATGAACTCTACGACGCTTTACTCTTTTTGGCATTAACATGAGTATTTTTCCTCCTTCCTTGAACCTAACTATTATTAATTTCCTTTGTTTTCAGTTCTTTGAGGTCTTGATCCACCTTGAGGTCTTTGTCCTCTGTAGTTTCCTCTGTTATCATTTCCTCTATTATCATTTCCTCTATAGTTTCTATTGTCATTTCCTCTTCTATCGTTTCTTCTGTTATCTCTCTTATTGTCTCTTCTATCGCTCTTTCTGCTTTCTTCTCTTGGATTTACACCGTCTCTAGTTGGTAAAACTTCACCATTACATATCCAAACTTTTATACCGATTTTTCCATAAGTAGTATCAGCTTCAGCGAAACCATAATCTATATCTGCTCTTAAAGTTTGTAGTGGCACATTTCCTTCACTATAACCTTCAGTTCTAGCCATCTCAGCTCCACCTAATCTTCCAGAAGCAGAAACTTTTATTCCTTTAGCACCAGATTTCATTGCTCTTTGTATAGCTTGTTTCATTGCTCTTCTGAAAGCAACTCTTCTCTCTATAGCTAAAGCTATATTTTCAGCTACTAATTGAGCATTTTTATCTGTACTTCTTACTTCTACTATATTAACTATTATAGTTTTCTTTGTCATTTTTTCTAATTCAACTTTTAATGCTTCGATTCCTGCACCAGCTCTTCCTATAACTACTCCTGGCTTAGCAACGTGTAAGTCCATTTTTATTTTATTAGCTGATCTTTCTATTTCTATCTTAGCAACTCCAGCTGAGTATAATCTTTTCTTTAAGAATTTACGTATATTATGGTCTTCTAATAATAAGTTTCCGAACTCTTTTTTATCAGTAGCGAACCATCTTGAGTCCCAATCTTTTATAACACCGACTCTTAAGCCGTGTGGATTAACCTTTTGACCCATTACTTTCCCTCCTATCTATTAATTATTTTTTCTCTTTAACAACAACCTCTATATGAGAAGTTCTTTTTCTTATTGTAGTTGCACGACCCATAGCTCTAGGCATGAATCTCTTCATTGTTGGCCCTTGATTAGCAACTATTGATGCTATATATAATTTTTCAGTATCCATTTCGTGATTGTTTTCTGCGTTAGCTTTAGCTGATTTTACAACCTTAGCTATTATTGAAGCTGCTCCTCTTGGAGTAAACTTTAATATTGCTAATGCTTCATCAACATTCTTTCCTCTAACAAGGTCACATATTTGGCCTGCTTTTCTTGGTGATACACGTACATATTTAGCAGTAGCTTTTGCTTCCATTGTTATTCCTCCTTTCTTAGTCATAATTTAATTATTTTCTCTTATTAGATTTTTCGTCATCCTTATGTCCTTTGAAAGTTCTAGTAGGAACGAACTCACCTAATTTATGTCCAACCATATCTTCTGTTATATATACTGGAACATGTTTTCTTCCATCATGAACAGCTATAGTGTTTTCTACCATTTGTGGAAATACAGTTGAAGATCTTGACCAAGTTTTTATAACTTCTTTACTTCCACTAGCATTCATAGCTTCTATCTTCTTTAAAAGTCTTGCATGGACAAAAGGCCCTTTTTTAGTTGATCTTGACATTTATATTCCTCCTTTCCGAGCAAAAATAAATTTACTACTTAGTTCTTCTTGATACTATTAATTTATTTGAAGCTTTATTTTTCTTTCTAGTTTTATATCCAAGAGCTGGTTTACCCCATGGAGTAACAGGAGATGGTCTACCTATTGGAGATCTACCTTCCCCTCCACCGTGTGGATGGTCATTAGGGTTCATTACAGAACCTCTTACAGTAGGTCTTATTCCCATATGTCTTTTTCTTCCTGCTTTACCGATAACTACGTTACCGTGCTCTATATTCCCAACTTGTCCTATAGTAGCTTTACAGTTTATACTTACTAATCTCATCTCACCTGATGGTAATCTTAATAAAGCATTTTTTCCTTCTTTAGCCATTAATTGTGCAGAAACTCCAGCAGATCTAACTAATTGAGCTCCTTTTCCTGGCTTTAATTCTATATTATGAATGATAGTACCAACTGGCATATCTTTTAATGCTAAACAGTTCCCTGGCTTTATATCAGCACCTAATCCTGATAATATAGTATCTCCAACATTAATTCCAACTGGAGCTAATATATATCTTTTTTCACCATCAGCATAGTTTAATAATGCGATATTTGCAGTTCTGTTTGGATCATATTCTATAGTAGCAACCTTAGCAGGTATACCATCTTTATCTCTTTTAAAATCTATTATTCTATATTTTCTTTTTTGTCCTCCACCTCTATGACGAACAGTTATTCTACCATGTACGTTTCTACCAGCATTTTTCTTTAAGTTAACTAAAAGAGATTTCTCTGGTTGATTACATGTTATTTCATCAGAAACTAAAACTGTCATTTGTCTTAAGGCAGGAGAAGTTGGTCTAAACTTTTTTATAGCCATCTGTTTTCCCTCCTTCGTTTGTTATAATACTACATTCCTTGGAAGAATTCTATTTCTTTACTATCAGCAGTTAATTTAACTACTGCTTTCTTAAAGCTTGATGTTCTTCCTTGAGTTCTACCCATTCTTTTAACTTTTCCATCGTAGTTTAAAGTATTTACTTTATCAACACTAACTCCGAATACTTTTTCTACTGCTTTTTTTATTTCAGTTTTGTTCGCATCTTTAGCCACAACAAAAGTGTATTTTTTTTCACCCATTTCAGCCATACTGTGCTCAGTTACAACTGGTCTTATTATTACATCATGTGGATTAGTCATTATGCGTACACCTCCTCCACTTTTTTAACAGCATCTGTAGTTATTATAAATGAATCATATTTTAATATATCATATACGTTCATAGTATTAACTAATGCAGTTTGAACACCTTCTATATTTCTAGCTGATTTTATTACGTTATCGTTTTTGTCAGCTATAACTACTAAAGCTTTTTTAGAAGCATTTATATTATTTAATATTTGAGCGAATTCTTTAGTTTTAGGAGCATCCATGTTTAATGCATCTAATACTATAACTTCACTATTTTGTACTTTTGAAGATAAAGCACTCTTCATAGCTAATCTTCTTACCTTCTTAGGTAATGTATATCTGTAGCTTCTTGGCTTAGGTGCAAAAGCAACTCCTCCACCTACCCATTGTACAGATCTTGTAGAACCTTGTCTTGCTCTACCTGTTCCTTTTTGTTTCCAAGGTTTTCTTCCGCCACCTCTAACTTCTGCTCTAGTTTTAGCAGATTGAGTTCCTTGTCTCTTATTTGCTAATTGATTTTTTACAACTTCGTATAAAACATGTCCATTAACTTCTACGCCAAATATAGAATCTGATAATTCTATTTCTCCAACGTTTTGTCCACTAACATTTAGTACATTTAATTTTGGCATTGTTATTCCTCCTTTCTCTAGGTTAGTCATTATTTAGAAACCTTTACAGCTTCTTTTATAGTTACTACTGAACCTTTAGCTCCTGGTATAGCTCCCTTAACTAATATAAGGTTCTTATCAGCATCTACTTTAACAACCTCTAAGTTTTGAACTGTTACCTTTACGCTTCCCATGTGTCCAGCTAATTTTTTGTTTTTAAATACTCTACCAGGGTAAGAACAAGCTCCCATTGAACCTGGTCTTCTGTGGTATCTAGAACCGTGAGTTTCAGGACCTCTACTTTGTCCATGTCTTTTTATCGGACCTTGGAATCCCTTACCTTTACTTATTCCAGTAACATCTATTTTTGCACCTGCTTCAAATACATCAGCTTTTATTTCTTGTCCTACTGTGTATCCTTCTACAGAATCTACTCTAAATTCTTTTAAATGTTTCTTTAAAACATTAGCAGCAGCTAAATGTCCTTTTTTAGGTTTGTTTAAAGCTTTTTCTTTAGCATCTTCAAAACCTATTTGTATAGCATTGTATCCATCTTTATCAACTGTTTTTATTTGAGTAACGACCATAGGTCCTGCTTCAACAGCTGTTACAGGTATAACTACACCTTTATCAGTGAATATTTGAGTCATACCAACTTTTTTGCCTAATATTCCTTTCATATTAGCACCTCCTATAATTCTTACAGCGGATTACATCTTTTAGAGTAATCATTCTAAGATAATCATCTATAGGATAATATCTTAGGGGTTCTTATAATTTTATTTCTATATCTACACCTGCTGGTAAGTCTAATCTCATTAATGAGTCAACTGTTTTAGGTGTTGGATTAGCTATGTCGATTAGTCTTTTATGAGTTCTTATTTCAAATTGTTCTCTAGAGTCTTTGTACTTATGTACAGCTCTTAATATAGTTACAATTTGTTTTTCTGTTGGTAGAGGCACAGGTCCTGAAACTTGTGATCCAGCCTTTTTAGCAGTTTCAACTATTTTCCCTGCTGAAAAATCTAATAATTTGTGATCATATGATTTTAATCTTATTCTTATTTTTTCATTCTTAGCCATTTTGTTTTCCCTCCTTTATCACGTGTTTAATTTTCAAGTTGCGTACAACCAATACCGATACACTGCTCCGGGTGTGTTGTAACTTTCAAATCGATATTAGTTCGTATTTCACTAGGATTTAATTCTTATTTTCTTAATCTCTCAAGCACACTATTATATTTTATATCATCTGTTACATTTTTTCAAGTTTTTTTTATATTTTTTTCAATTTTATTTTCTATTACAACAGCATAACCTCAAACTTGATTGTTAATCTATCTCAAGGCACTAGTTCAGTATATATGCTTTAGTGCTACTTGTCAACAAAAAACAAAAAAGAGAGGTGTTATCCCCTCTTTTTCTATATTAAATCCATTAGTTTAGTAAAAGATTACTCTATTATAGTAGCAACAACTCCTGAAGCTACTGTTCTTCCACCTTCTCTTATTGAGAATCTTAATCCCTCTTCTACAACTATTGAGTTTATTAAGTCTACTTCCATTGTTACGTTATCTCCAGGCATTACCATTTCTATTCCATCTGGTAACTTACAAGCTCCTGTTACGTCTGTTGTTCTGAAATAGAATTGTGGTCTATATCCATCAAAGAATGGTGTATGTCTTCCACCCTCTTCTTTTTTAAGTACATATACTTCTGCTGTAAACTTTGTGTGTGCCTTTACTGATCCAGTTTTTGCTAGTACTTGTCCTCTTTCTATCTCACTTCTTTGTACTCCTCTTAATAATGCTCCTATATTATCCCCTGCTTGTGCTTGGTCTAATAATTTTCTGAACATCTCTACTCCTGTTACTACTACTTTTCTTGGTGCTTCTGTTAATCCTACTAATTCTACTTCGTCTTGTACTTTTAGTACTCCTCTTTCTACTCTTCCTGTTGCAACTGTTCCTCTTCCTGTGATTGAGAATACGTCCTCTACTGGCATTAAGAATGGTTTATCTGTATCTCTCTCTGGAGCTGGTATATACTCATCTATTTGCTCGAATAATTCTACTATCTTATTTCCCCACTCGCTCTTTGGATCTTCTAATGCCATTAATGCTGACCCTCTTATTATTGGAGTATCATCTCCTGGGAAATCATATTCTGTTAATAAATCTCTTACTTCCATTTCTACTAGTTCTAATAACTCTTCGTCATCTACCATGTCACATTTGTTTAAGAATACTACTATATATGGTACACCAACTTGTCTTGATAATAGTATATGCTCTCTTGTTTGTGGCATTGGTCCATCTGTTGCTGAACAAACTAATATTGCTCCGTCCATTTGTGCTGCTCCTGTTATCATGTTCTTAACGTAGTCAGCATGTCCTGGGCAGTCAACGTGTGCGTAGTGTCTGTTTGGAGTTTCATACTCAACGTGTGCTGTTGATATTGTGATTCCTCTTTCTCTTTCTTCTGGAGCTTTATCTATGTTTGCGAAATCTACTGCTTCTCCTAATTGATATCTGTCATATAATGTTTTTGTTATTGCTGCTGTTAATGTAGTTTTACCGTGGTCAACGTGTCCTATTGTACCTATATTAACATGAGGTTTTGTTCTTTCGTATTTAGCTTTAGCCATTTTGAATTTCCTCCCTTTATCTTGTGCGATATGAGATATATCTCATATCGCTGATTATTTTTTATATTTATATTATTAATTATTTTTAAATTATTTTCCTTCAGCTATTTTCTTAGCAACTGAAGCTGGAACTTGCTCATAGTGATCGAATATCATTGTATAAGTTGCACGACCTTGAGTTGAAGATCTTAGGTCTGTTGAGTATCCAAACATTTCTGAAAGTGGAACGAATGCATTTATAACTTGTGCACCACTTCTAGCTTCCATACCTTGGATTAATCCTCTTCTTGAGTTTAAGTCACCCATAACATCTCCCATGTAATCTTCTGGAGTAACAACTTCTACTTT
This sequence comes from Clostridioides sp. GD02367, assembly GCF_045900275.1. Lineage (NCBI taxonomy): Bacteria > Bacillati > Bacillota > Clostridia > Peptostreptococcales > Peptostreptococcaceae > Clostridioides > Clostridioides sp. GD02367. Next base: position 23,570 of record NZ_JBJODK010000017.1, read on the forward strand.
GAAGTAAGGCTCTAAAAGAACTGCATTACCTTTCTTCATAGCATCTTTGAATGCCATTGAACCAGCCATTTTAAACGCCATCTCAGAAGAGTCAACCTCATGGTAAGAACCATCATATAACTCAACAGCAACGTCTACAACTGGATAACCAGCAACTATACCAGATTGCATAGCTCCTTGTATACCCATGTCAACTGGACCAACATATTCTTTTGGTACAGATCCACCAACAGTTTTGTTTGTGAACTTGTATCCTTCACCTGGCTCTTGAGGAGCAACTCTAATCTTAACGTGACCGTATTGTCCTCTACCACCTGATTGCTTAGAGTACTTGTATTCAACATCAACTGGTTGAGTTATAGTTTCTCTATATGCAACTTGTGGTGCACCAACTTTAGCTTCTACTTTAAATTCTCTTAATAATCTATCTACTATTATCTCTAAGTGTAACTCACCCATACCAGATATTATAGTTTGTCCTGTTTCTTGGTCAGTCTTAACTGTGAAAGTTGGGTCTTCTTCAGCTAATTTTTGAAGAGCTATACCCATTTTTTCTTGAGCTGCTTTAGAGCTTGGCTCTATAGCAACAGATATAACTGGCTCAGGGAACTCCATAGATTCAAGTATTATTGGATTAGCAGGGTCACATAATGTGTCTCCAGTAGTAGTATCTTTTAATCCTACTGCTGCTGCTATATCTCCAGCATAAACTTTAGTTATTTCTTCTCTTGTATTGGCATGCATTTGTAATATACGACCAATTCTTTCTCTCTTATTCTTAGTTGCATTTAAAACATAAGAACCAGATTCTAATGTTCCAGAGTAAACTCTGAAGAACGCTAGTTTTCCAACGAATGGGTCAGTCATTATTTTGAATGCTAGTGCAGAAAATGGCTCTTCATCAGAAGAATGTCTTTCAGCTTCTTCTCCATCTTCTAATATACCTTTTATAGCTGCTATATCTGTTGGTGCTGGTAAGTAATCTAAAACTGCATCTATTACTAACTGAACACCTTTATTTCTATAAGCTGTACCACAGAAAACTGGGTTCATTTCACAAGCTATAGTAGCTTTTCTTATAGCAACTTTTAATTCTTCTATAGTAGGCTCTTCACCTTCAAGATATTTCATCATTAGTTCTTCATCAGTTTCAGCTACTGATTCAACTAATTTTTCTCTCCACTCAGTGGCTAATTCTTTCATGTCTTCTGGTATATCTGTTTCTTCCATTTCAACCCCTAGGTCGTCTTTGTATATAACAGCATCCATTTTTAATAAGTCTATTATACCTATGAATGAATCTTCTTTACCTATTGGTAATTGCATAGGAACTGCATTAGAATTTAATCTAGATTTCATCATGCTTACAACATTGTAGAAATCTGCACCTAATATATCCATTTTATTTACAAAAGCTATTCTAGGTACTCCATAAGTTTCAGCTTGTCTCCATACATTTTCTGATTGAGGCTCAACTCCACCTTTTGCACAGAATACAGCAACTGAACCGTCAAGAACTCTTAGAGATCTTTCAACTTCAACTGTGAAGTCCACGTGTCCAGGAGTATCTATTATATTTATTCTATGGTCTTTCCATGAAGCAGTAGTAGCGGCAGAAGTTATTGTTATACCTCTTTCCTTTTCTTGCTCCATCCAGTCCATTTGAGAAGCTCCTTCATGAGTTTCTCCTATTTTATGAGTTTGCCCAGTATAAAACAGAATTCTTTCTGTAGTAGTAGTTTTTCCTGCATCTATATGAGCCATGATTCCTATATTCCTAGTTCTTTCCAAAGGAAACTTTCTAGCCATGGTTATCCTCCTTATGATATCCTCAATTTTATAAGATATCTATATATCCTACCATCTGTAATGAGCAAATGCTTTATTAGCCTCTGCCATTTTATGAGTATCTTCTTTTTTCTTAACTGAAGCTCCAGTGTTGTTAGCTGCATCCATTATTTCTTTAGCAAGCTTATCAACCATTCCTTTTTCTCCACGAGCTCTAGTGTATTTTACTAGCCATCTTAAACCTAATGTTTGTCTTCTTTCAGGTCTAACTTCGATTGGTACTTGGTAGTTTGCTCCACCAACTCTTCTTGCTTTTACTTCTAAAACAGGCATTATATTGTCCATTGCTTTATTAAATACTTCTAAAGCTTCTTCTCCTGTCTTTTCAGCAATAACTGCGAAAGCATCATAAACTATACTTTGAGACTTTCCTTTTTTTCCGTCTACCATTAGATTATTTATTAATTTAGTAACTACCTTACTCCCATACATAGGATCTGGTAAAACTTCTCTTTTTGGAACATTACCTTTTCTTGGCATTTCGCTTCCCTCCTTAATTATTTAACTTAAATCATAGGTACTCGACATAATTCACTTAATGCCGTGATGCCATAAATATATATATTTAAAGCACCGAACTATAATCAATCATTAATTGTTTTTACTTTTTAGCTTCTTTAGGTCTCTTCGCACCGTACTTAGATCTTGATTGTCTTCTCTTATCAACACCTGCTGTATCTAAAGTACCTCTTAGTATATGGTATCTAACCCCTGGAAGGTCTTTTACTCTTCCTCCTCTTATAAGAACAACACTATGCTCTTGTAAGTTGTGTCCTTCTCCTGGTATATAAGCAGAAACTTCTATACCATTAGTTAATCTAACTCTGGCAACTTTTCTTAAAGCTGAGTTAGGTTTCTTAGGAGTAACTGTTTTTACTGAAGTACAAACCCCTCTTTTTTGTGGGGCACTAGCGTCAGTTACTTTCTTGTTTAAAGAGTTGTAACCTTTTTGTAATGCTGGAGCAGTAGATTTCTTCTCTACCGCTTTTCTACTTTTACGAACTAATTGGTTAATTGTTGGCATCATCTGCACCTCCTTCCAAATTTTCGATCTTATCAGTGACCGCCAACTACATCAATATGAATATTCATACTGACTGATTGTAACATATGTTACTTACAATTTAATGTCTATAACACATAAATATGTGATATTAGCATTTTTCTAGCTTGATGCTTTTTAGTTTTTATTTATTGCCATCTAAAAGTCACTAAGAGCTTATTCAAGCCCTTAGTGCACTTTTAAACAACACACTTTACTATTTTAACACCACAAATAATGGTTGTCAAGATTTCTTTACTCTATCTGCCATTAATCTTCAATTTTTTCAACAGCTATATTTCTATATTTCTTCATTCCTGTTCCAGCTGGTATTAATTTACCTAATATAACATTTTCTTTAAGTCCTATTAAGTGGTCTTCTTTACCTTTTATTGCTGCCTCTGTTAATACTCTTGTTGTCTCCTGGAATGAAGCTGCTGATAAGAATGAATCAGTTGCAAGAGACGCTTTAGTTATACCAAGTAAAACTCTTTTAGCAACTGCTGGTCTTAGACCTTTAGCTACAGCATCTTTATTACATTCATTGAATGTTAATACATCTTCATATCCACCTGGTAATAAATCTGTATCTCCTGGGTCTTCAACTTTAACTTTAGATAGCATTTGTCTTACTATAACTTCTATATGCTTATCGTTAACGTCAACCCCTTGAAGTCTATACACTCTTTGAACTTCTTTAACTATATATTCTTGAACTCCCTTAACACCATTTACTCTTACTATATCATGAGGATTTATAAACCCTTGTGTTAATGGGTCTCCAGCTTCTAACATTTGACCTTGTTTAACCTTTAATCTAGAACCATATGGTATCACATATGTTTGAGTTTCGCCTTCTGCTGGTATTACATTTACTTCTTTTCTCTTTCCAGTTTCGTCTATTTCAACTCTACCAGATACTTCAGTTATTACGGCTAATCCTTTTGGTTTTCTAGCCTCAAATAATTCTTCAACCCTTGGAAGACCTTGAGTTATATCAGCTCCTGCAACTCCTCCAGTATGGAATGTACGCATTGTAAGCTGAGTACCCGGCTCACCGATAGATTGAGCTGCTATTATACCAACTGCTTCACCTATATTAACTTCTTTTCCTGTAGCTAAGTTTCTACCATAGCACTTAGAACAAACTCCATGATTAGTTTTACAGTTAAGAACTGTTCTTATCCTAATTTTTTCAATTCCTAAATCTACTATAGTTTCTGCTTCATCTTCTTGTATCATAGCATCAGCTTCAACTATAACTTCGCCAGTTTCAGGATTTAATATAGGGTCTATAGTATATCTTCCTACAATTCTATCGTATATCTCTTCTATAACTTCATTTCCTTCTTTTATAGCATAAATTTCTGTAGTATCCTCTGTTCCACAATCTATTTCTCTTACGATAACATCTTGACTTACATCAACAAGTCTTCTTGTTAAGTATCCAGATTCAGCTGTACGTATAGCGGTATCAGCAAGACCTTTTCTGGCACCATGTGAAGATGTAAAGTATTCTAGTACTGATAGACCTTCACGGAAATTAGATTTAACTGGTATCTCAACTGTTTTACCAGACGCATTGGCCATAAGACCACGCATTCCTGCCAGCTGTCTAATTTGGTTTTTAGAACCTCTGGCTCCTGAATGTGCCATTATATATATATTATTTAATCTGTCTAGTCCACCCATAAGAGCATCAGTAACTTTATCAGTTGTTTCTGTCCATGTCTCTATGACTTTCTCATATCTCTCTTCATCAGATATTAGACCTCTTCTGTACGCTTTTTCATATTTATCAACTTTTGCTTCTGCTTCAGATATAAATACTTTCTTTTCTTCTGGTACACTCATATCATCAACAGCAACTGTTATTCCACCTAGTGTAGAATATTTAAACCCTAGAGCTTTTATATAATCTAGTAATTCAGCTGTTTCTGTATTTCCATGTTTTCTAAAGCATTTATCTATTATTTTACCAAGAGATTTTTTATCTGCTAAGAAATCAACTTCAAGTGCAAATGGGTTTTCTTTTCTATCTACAAAACCTAAATCTTGAGGTATATTTTCATTAAATATAAATCTACCAACAGTACTTTCAACTAATGAGCTGCTTCCATCTTCAAGTGTTACCTTTAATTTTACTAAAGCATGTAGATGAACTGATTTATTATAATAAGCAAGTAATAGCTCATTAAAGTCTTTAAATACCATTCCTGTTCCTTTAGCTCCATCTTGTGCTTCTATTGTTAGATAATAGCAACCTAAAACCATATCCTGAGATGGAGTAGTTATAGGTGAACCATCTTTAGGAGCAAGGATATTATTTACAGAAAGCATTAAGAATCTTGCTTCTGCTTGTGCTTCTACTGATAAAGGTACATGGACTGCCATTTGGTCACCATCGAAGTCTGCATTATAAGCTGTACATACAAGAGGATGTAGTTTTATAGCCTTACCTTCAACTAAGATTGGTTCAAATGCTTGTATACCTAATCTATGTAGAGTCGGTGCACGGTTAAGAAGAACTGGATGACTTTTTATAACATCTTCTAAAACATCCCAAACTTCTGGCTTAACTTTTTCTACTATAGATTTCGCACTCTTTATATTATGTGCATAACCTTCTTTAACTAATTTATCCATAACAAACGGCTTGAATAATTCCAACGCCATTTTCTTTGGAAGTCCACATTGATAGAATTTAAGTTCTGGTCCAACAACTATAACAGAACGTCCTGAGTAGTCAACACGCTTACCAAGTAAGTTTTGACGGAAACGACCTTGCTTACCTTTTAGCATATCTGATAAAGATTTAAGTGGTCTATTTCCAGGACCTGTTACAGGTCTACCTCTTCTACCATTATCTATTAATGCATCAACTGCTTCTTGAAGCATTCTTTTTTCATTTCTTACAATTATATCTGGAGCTCCAAGCTCTAATAGTCTTTTAAGTCTATTATTTCTATTTATAACTCTTCTATATAAATCATTTAGGTCTGAAGTCGCAAATCTTCCACCATCAAGTTGTACCATTGGTCTTAAATCTGGTGGGATTACTGGTATTGCATCTAAAATCATCCATTCTGGTTTATTTCCAGACTTTTTAAATGCCTCTACAACTTCTAATCTTCTGATTGTTCTAACTTTCTTTTGTCCTGTACTATCTTTTAATTCCGCTCTTAAGTCTTTACTTTGTTGCTCCAAATTTATATTTTGTAGTAATATCTTTACAGCTTCAGCACCCATTCCTACAGTAAAAGTATATCCATACTTTTCAAGAGCAGTTCTGTACTCTTTTTCTGTAAGTAACTGTTTTTCATTCAATCCAGTTTCTCCAGGGTCAACTACTACATATGAAGCAAAGTATAATATTTTTTCTAATGATCTTGGTGACATATCAAGTAAAAGTCCCATTCTACTTGGTATACCTTTGAAGTACCAGATGTGAGACATAGGAGCTGCTAGCTCTATATGTCCCATTCTCTCTCTTCTTACCTTTGATTTAGTTACTTCTACTCCACATCTATCACAAACTACACCTTTATATCTAACTCTTCTATATTTACCACAATGGCACTCCCAGTCTTTTTGTGGTCCAAATATTCTTTCACAGAAAAGACCATCTTTCTCTGGCTTTAAAGTACGGTAATTTATAGTTTCTGGCTTTTTAACTTCTCCTCTAGACCATTGTCTTATTTTTTCTGGAGAAGCCAATGCTATTTTTATCGACTCGAAATTGTTTAATTCAAACAAGGAGTTCTCTCCCTTCTATTTGAGATTTACATTAATTAAATTTACATATCAAAGTCATCACTTTCAAAATCTATTTCTTCTTCAAATAAATCATCTTCAGTGAATTCTTCTAAATTCTCTATATCCTCATCTTCTGCGTTTTCAGCAAAATCATCTTCAATTTCTTCTATTATGTTACTTTCTTCAACTTCTCCCATATGATTTACAACGTCTAGTTCAAATTCACCTATTGTATCATCTTCATCTACAGATTCTCTCACTTCTATTTCTTGGTCTTCATCTGTCAACACTTTTACATCTAAGCATAAACTTTGAAGTTCCTTTATAAGAACCTTAAATGATTCTGGGATTCCTGGTTCAGGTATGTTTTCACCTTTAACTATAGCTTCATAAGTTCTAACACGTCCTACAACATCATCAGACTTAACAGTAAGTATTTCTTGAAGTATGTGAGCAGCTCCATATGCTTCTAGAGCCCAAACCTCCATCTCTCCAAATCTTTGTCCACCAAATTGTGCTTTACCACCTAGTGGCTGTTGAGTAACTAATGAGTATGGTCCAGTACTTCTTGCATGTAGCTTTTCATCTACTAAGTGATGTAGTTTTAAGTAATACATATATCCAACAGTTATTCTGTTGTCAAAAGTCTCACCTGTTCTACCATCGTATAAAGTTAATTTACCATCTCTAGGATAACCAGCATCTTCAAGTGCATCCATTATATCGTACTCATTAGCACCATCGAATACTGATGTTGCTACATACCATCCTAATGTCTTAGCAGCTAGTCCTAAATGTACTTCTAGAACCTGACCGATGTTCATACGTGATGGTATACCTTGTGGGTTAAGTATTATATCTAGAGGAGTTCCATTTTCCATAAATGGCATATCTTCTTCTGGTAATATTCTTGAGATAACCCCCTTATTACCATGACGACCAGCCATTTTATCTCCAACTTTTATCTTTCTCTTTTTAGCTATATAACATCTTACTAATTCATTTACTCCTGGAGATAAATCATCTCCATTTTCTCTAGTAAATACTTTTACATCAACTATTATACCAGATTCACCATGAGGTACTTTAAGTGAAGTATCTCTAACTTCTCTAGCTTTTTCTCCAAATATTGCACGAAGTAATCTTTCCTCAGCAGTAAGTTCAGTTTCTCCTTTTGGAGTTACCTTACCAACTAGTATATCACCTGAATCTACCTCTGCACCTATTCTTATTATACCTCTATCATCTAAGTTTTTGATTGCACTATCTCCAACATTAGGTATATCTCTAGTTATTTCCTCTGGTCCTAGTTTTGTATCTCTAGCTTCACATTCATATTCTTCTATATGAATTGTTGATAATCTATCTTCTTTAACTAATCTTTCATTTATTAATATGGCATCCTCGTAGTTATAACCTTCCCAAGTCATGAATGCTATAAGACAGTTTCTTCCAAGTGCAACTTCACCTAAATCAGTTGCTGGACCATCTGCTATAACATCGCCTCTCTCTATCTTTTCACCTTTACTTATTATAGGTGTTTGATTTATACAAGTACCTGAGTTTGAACGTTTAAACTTAAGTAGATTATATCTATCTCTGTTTCCATCTTCTCTTTTTATAATTATTTCATCTGCTGTTACTCTTTCTGCTATACCAGAATTTCTAGCAACAACAACTGCTCCAGAGTCTTTTGCAGCTCTATATTCTATACCAGTTCCTATAATTGGCGCTTCTCTTCTAACTAGAGGCACTGCCTGACGCTGCATGTTCGCTCCCATAAGGGCACGGTTGGCATCATCATTTTCTAGGAAAGGTATCATAGCAGTTGCAACAGATACAACTTGCTTAGGAGATATATCCATGTAATCTACTCTGCTTTCAGGAACCATTTCAACAGCACCATTTACAGTTCTACAAACAACTCTATGGTTTACGAACTTTCCATCATCTGTTAATGGCTCATTTGCCTGAGCTCTTACAAATAAGTCTTCCTCATCAGCAGTTAAATAATGTATTTCATCAGTAACTGTTGCTGTTTCTTTGTCAAATTTTCTATATGGTGATTCTATAAATCCAAATTCATTTATCTTTGCATAAGTTCCTAGAGAGTTTATAAGACCGATATTTGGTCCCTCTGGAGTCTCTATTGGACACATTCTACCATAGTGCGAATGGTGAACGTCACGCACTTCGAATCCAGCTCTTTCTCTTGAAAGACCTCCAGGTCCAAGAGCTGATAATCTTCTCTTATGTGTTAACTCAGATAGTGGATTTGTTTGGTCCATGAACTGAGATAACTGAGAACTACCAAAGAATTCTTTTATTGCAGCAGAAACTGGTCTTATGTTAACTAACGCTTGAGGCGTTATAGCTTCCATATCTTGAACTGTCATTCTTTCTTTTATAACTCTTTCCATTCTTGAAAGACCAATTCTAACTTGATTTTGTAATAATTCACCTACAGATCTTATTCTTCTGTTTCCTAGGTGGTCTATATCATCAATATTTCCTATATTATAGAATATATTGAACTCATAACTTATTGAAGCTATTATGTCATCTAATAATATATGTTTTGGTATAAGTTCTTTAATTCTTGATTTTATAGCTTCTTTTATTTCTTCTTCATCGCTATATCCATCTAAAATTTCTTTTAAAGTCGGATAATGTACTTTTTCTTTTATGTTTAAATCATCTATGTCAAAATTAATGTGAGACTTAATATCTACGAAATTATTTCCTATAACTCTAACTTTCTTATCATCATCCATTAGTAGATTTACTACATTTATACCTGCATTTTGTATATCTTTAGCTAACTCATAACTTATTTTTTCTCCAGCTTTTACAAATACTTCCCCAGTTTCTGGATTTATTATGTCTTGTGCTGAAATTTTATTCATTATTCTATAACATAAAGCAAGTTTCTTATTAAATTTATATCTACCAACTTTTGCTAAGTCATATCTTTTTGGATCAAAGAATAAAGCATTTAATAAAGATGATGCACTTTCTACAGTAGGAGGTTCACCTGGTCTTAATTTTTTGTATATCTCTACAAGACCTTCCTCTACTGATTTAGTATTATCCTTTTCTAATGTAGCAGATAATCTTTCGTCTTCTCCTAAAAGGTCAATTATCTCTGCATCTGTTCCTATCCCTAAAGCTCTAAGTAAAACTGTAACTGGTTGTTTTCTTGTTCTATCAACTCTTACAGAAATTACATCATTAGAATCTGTCTCATATTCTAACCATGCTCCTCTATTAGGAATTACAGTAGATGAAATCAATCTCTTACCTGTTTTATCTCTTTCTTCCGCATAGTAAACACCAGGAGATCTAACTAATTGACTTACTATAACTCTTTCTGCTCCATTTATAACGAAAGTTCCTCTTTCTGTCATTAAAGGGAAGTCACCCATAAATACTTCTTGTTCTTTTATCTCGCCTGTTTCTTTATTTATAAGTCTTACCTTAACTTTTAGAGGTGCACAATATGTAGCATCTCTCTCTTTACACTCTTCTATATCGTACTTTGGTTTATCGTCTAAAGAATAGTCAACAAATTCCAATATAAGATTACCAGTATAATCTTCTATTGGTGAAATATCATCAAACACTTCTTTTAAACCTTCTTTTAAAAACCACTCATAGGAATCTACTTGAATTTCTATAAGATTTGGCACATCAGCTATTTCCTTAATTTTAGAAAAGCTCATTCTAGTTCTTTTACCTATCGTGACAGGATGTGGCATTCACTTTTCACCTCTCAATAATTAAAAATAAAACAATAGTTCATTCTAACGCATCTAATAATTTTAGCATATTGTCAAGTATTTTTCAATATATTTTTTATCTTATATGTAAACTATGCATTATTTTTGATTTTTTATAAATTATTTTTAGCATATATTATGTATTATGTACAATTTCTTAATATAAAATCCATATTTTTCATTTATAGGTCTAATTTTCTATATAAACTTATATACAAATACCCTTCCCCTATTTAATTATAATTCCATAATGAAATAGTTGTAAATAATTAGATTTATACAAATATATACAATTTATTAAATATACAAAATAAAGACCATAGATAAATTTAACTTGGAATTTTTAGTCTTAAACTTTTTCCAATGTAAATTATATCTATGGTCTTTATAAAAATAGAATTTCTAACATAACTAATATATAAATTTTCTTTATATATTAGTGTATTGATTATCCTAATATGTTATCTGCAAATTGTGGAGTAGGTAAACCAAATCCTCCTGCAACTTCAAGTAAATCCCCTGTTATGAATGATGAGTCATCACTAGCATAGAATAGAACGGCTTTTGCTATATCATCTGGTTCCCCTATACGATTTAAAGGAACATGCTTTAAAAACTCTTTTATGAACTCTGGAGACATATTATCTAATGCTGCCTTAGTTGCAATAAGTCCTGGAAGTACGGCATTACATCTAACATGATTTTTTGCATATTGTGTTGCTATGTTTTGAGTTAATGAATTGATTGCTGCTTTTGATACACAGTAAGCTATTCTAGATAAATCAGGTAATACTGAACCTATACTTGATATATTTACTATACTGCCTTTTCCATTCTTTATCATATGAGGAATTGCTGCTTTACATGGTAAATACACACTTTTTAAATTAGTATTTACTGTGTCAAAGAAATTATCTGTATCCCCAGTTACAAGGTCTTTGTCAAGAGAAGGGTTTGTTGAACCAAAATTGTTTACAAGTATATCTATCTTACCTTCTTTTTTAACTACGTCTTCTATCATTGAAGTAAAAGTTTCTTCTTCACGAGCATTAAAGTAAACAAACTTAGCACAACCACCTTCTGCACTTATTTTATTTATAACTTCATTAGCTAATTCTTCTGAACGAGCTGCTAAATATACAATTGCTCCATTCTTTGCTAATATCTCTGCTGAAGCTAATCCAATACCTTTTGTTGCAGCAGTAACTACTGCAATTTTTCCTTGTAATTTTTCCATTATTAATTCCTCCTTAAATACATCCTTCAAAGTCTACAAATTTCGATTTTTTTAATACTTAGTTCATTTTAAAATTTATATTTGTTAATTAATTATTTATTACATTTTATTTCCAAATTATTCATGTATTTTTTTAAAATAATATGTAATTTTTTACAGTTCCATTTAATTATATACCCTATATATATACATTACAATAATTGTTTATATATTAATTTAATAATAGTATTAAATTAATATATCATTACATACTATATGATACCCTTAATTTAATACTATTATATATATTTTTTGCATTTTATAAAAATATTTTCTTTATAATTCTAGATAAATTCTATGATTTTTTGCAAATAAAAAAGATACCCATAGGGTATCTTTTTAAAGAAACTACTTAACTTCTACTTTAGCTCCAGCAGCTTCTAATTTTTCTTTTATTTGGTCAGCTTCTTCTTTAGAAGCTCCTTCTTTAACTGTCTTAGGAGCGTTATCAACTACTTCTTTAGCTTCTTTTAATCCTAATCCTGTTATTTCTCTAACTGCTTTTATAACTCCAACTTTTGAAGAACCAACTTCAGCTAATACTACATCAAATTCAGTTTTTTCTTCAGCAGCTGGTCCACCAGCAGCTGCACCAGCTACCATTACTGGAGCTGAAGCTGATACACCGAATTTTTCTTCAGCAGCTTTAACTAATTCATTTAATTCTAAAACTTTCATATTTTCTATAGCTTCTAATATTTGTTCTATTGTCATTTTTAGCACCTCCGAATTTTATTTCAAATTAATATTTATAATTTTTTAATTAAGCTATTAAGCTTCTTCTTGACCTTCTGCCTTTTTCGCTATTGCATCTATTAAATATGCAAAGTTTGATACTGGAGCTTTTAAGCTACCAAGTAATTTAGCGATAAGAACTTCTCTTGATGGTATGTTAGCCATTTCAACAATTTTAGACTCATCGTAGAATGCACCTTCCACAATACCCATCTTTAATTTCATCTTTGGATGAGAATCCATGAATCCTTTTAATATTCTTGCTGGAGCAACTGGATCATCATATCCAAATGCTATAGCATTAGTTCCAACTAATAATTCATCATTGAATTGCTCTATACCAACTTCTTTAGCTGCTCTTCTAACTAAAGTATTTTTATATACTTTGTAATCTACACCAGCTTCTCTCATTTGTTTTCTTAACTCAGTTACCTCTTCAACTGTTAATCCTTTGTAATCTACAACAACAGCAGCAGAAGATTTTTGTAACTTTTCAACTATCTCAGAAACAACTTCTGATTTAATTTCTATAGCTTTTCTCATATAGATGTGCACCTCCTTCACCAAATAGGCTTAGTATTTACCGCAACATTATAAAAAGCTTTTGTTGCCAAAAGTAGACATCAAAAGCTTTAGTAATCTCAATTTATCTAAAACCTCGGCGGGATATTAAGCTCTCGCACCCACTATCTACGGCAAATCTATTCTTTTTTACATTGACAAGTGATATAATAACATTTTTGTCAACCTGTGTCAACAGTTTTATTATTCAGCTGTTCTTGCTGGGTTTATTTTAACTCCAGGTCCCATTGAAGAAGCTACTGTTACACTTCTTAAATATTGTCCTTTAGCAGCAGCTGGTTTAGCTTTTATTATAGCATCCATTAATGCAGCAAAGTTTTCAGCTAATTTTTCTCCACCAAATGATACTTTTCCTACTGGAACGTGTATTATGTTAGTTTTGTCTAATCTGTATTCAACTTTACCAGCTTTTATTTCATCTATAGCTTTAGCTACATCAAATGTAACTGTTCCTGATTTAGGGTTTGGCATTAAACCTTTAGGTCCTAATACTCTACCTAATCTACCTACTACACCCATCATATCTGGAGTAGCAACTACTATATCAAATTCAAACCAGTTTTCACCTTGTATTTTTTGAACTAATTCTTCAGCTCCTACAAAGTCAGCACCAGCTTGTTCAGCTTCTTTAGCTTTCTCACCTTTAGCAAAAACTAAAACTCTTTTAGTTTTACCAGTTCCGTGAGGTAATACAACTGCACCTCTTACTTGTTGGTCAGCATGTCTTGAGTCAACACCTAATTTAATGTGTGCTTCTACTGTCTCATCAAATTTAGCTCCAGCTATATCTGAAACTAATGTTAATGCTTCTGATGCATCATAAAATTTAGTTCTATCTACTTTTTCTAATGCACCTGCATATCTTTTACCTTTTTTAGCCATTTTATTTTCCTCCTCGTGGTTAATTTCGGCTTTTCGCCTCCCACTTTATAAAAAAAGTGTATCTTTTAATTAGTCTTCTACTACAACACCCATGCTTCTAGCAGTACCCGCTATCATACTCATAGCCGCTTCTACTGATGCAGCATTTAAGTCAGGCATTTTTAACTCAGCTATTTCTCTTACTTGAGCTGAAGTTATTTTAGCAACTTTCTTTTTGTTTGGTTCTCCAGAACCTGATTTTAAGTTTAATGCTTTTTTAATTAAAACTGCAGCTGGTGGAGTTTTTGTTATAAAACTGAATGATCTATCTTGATATACAGTTATAACAACTGGTATTATCATTCCAGCTTGATCTGCAGTTTTAGCATTAAATTCTTTTGTGAATCCCATTATATTAACACCATGTTGTCCTAATGCTGGTCCAACTGGTGGCGCTGGAGTAGCCTTTCCTGCAGGTATTTGTAATTTTATTTGACCTATAACTTTTTTAGCCATTTTGAGCGCACCTCCTCAGATTTTTCTATAATAATAGTATTAGATTTTTTCTATACCTTCAAGCTCTATTACAAATAGAGTCCTTTTACCAAATGCATTTATGCATACTTTGACTTCTCTATTTTCTAAGTCAATTTCTTCTATGTTACCTATTTGTCCACTAAATGGTCCTTGAGATACTTTTACTGTGTCTCCTATTTCAAAATCAATATCACTACTTACTACTTTAGGGTCTGTTGTATCTATCCCCATAGCTTTGACTTCATCTTCACTTAATGGCACTGGTTTTGAACCAGGTCCAACGAAACCTGTAACTCCCTTAGTATTTCTTACTACATACCAAGATTCATCAGTTATTATCATTTTAACCAAGACATAACTTGGATAAACTTTACGTTGTCTAGTTTTTTCTTTTCCAGTTTTAGTAGTTTCCACTACCTCTTCTGTTGGAACAACTACTTGTCTTATGCAGTCTTCCATACCTCTTGTTTTAACTGCTTTCTCAATTGTAGCTTTAACTTTATTTTCATGTCCCGAATAGGTATGAACTACATACCAACTTGCTTCTTGTAATTCTGACATTTAACTTACCTCTTTTCGTCTATTTTAGTAATAACGCTAGTGCACCAGATAATATAGTGTCTATACCCCATACTAATATAGTGCATGAAATAACTACAGTTAAAACTATACTTGTGTTTTTAAACAGTTCCTTTTTTGTCGGCCATGTAACTCTTTTTAATTCTTGCTTAGTTTCTTTTAGATATCCAAATAAACTAAACCTTTTTTTAGTTTTTGCACCGTCATTTTTTTGGGCAGCCATTCCATACTCACATCCTTATAAAAAACTATTTTGTTTCTTTATGAGTTGTATGCTTTTTACAGAATCTACAATATTTTTGTAATTCTATTCTGTCTGGATTATTTTTCTTATTCTTAGTAGTGTTGTAGTTTCTTTGCTTACACTCTGTACATGCTAAAGTTACTTTAACTCTCATCTGATACACCTCCAACTTTGTAATACAATAATATATATTGTTAATATATGTGAATATAATACCTTTAAAATATGTATTTATTAAAAATCTACAGTATTCAAGATATTATTAACTTCCTATAATCATTACCTTGTATAAGTTATCACAAAATCCTATGCTGTGTCAATGTTTTTGTATTTCTATGTTAAAAAAAGAGGAGCATAACCCCTCTTTTTATTATTCTTTTTAATCCATCAGTTTAATAAAAGATTACTCTACTATAGTAGCAACAACTCCTGAAGCTACTGTTCTTCCACCTTCTCTTATTGAGAATCTTAATCCCTCTTCTACAACTATTGAGTTTATTAAGTCTACTTCCATTGTTACGTTATCTCCAGGCATTACCATTTCTATTCCATCTGGTAACTTACAAGCTCCTGTTACGTCTGTTGTTCTGAAATAGAATTGTGGTCTATATCCATCAAAGAATGGTGTATGTCTTCCACCCTCTTCTTTTTTAAGTACATATACTTCTGCTGTAAACTTTGTGTGTGCCTTTACTGATCCAGTTTTTGCTAGTACTTGTCCTCTTTCTATCTCACTTCTTTGTACTCCTCTTAATAATGCTCCTATATTATCCCCTGCTTGTGCTTGGTCTAATAATTTTCTGAACATCTCTACTCCTGTTACTACTACTTTTCTTGGTGCTTCTGTTAATCCTACTAATTCTACTTCGTCTTGTACTTTTAGTACTCCTCTTTCTACTCTTCCTGTTGCAACTGTTCCTCTTCCTGTGATTGAGAATACGTCCTCTACTGGCATTAAGAATGGTTTATCTGTATCTCTCTCTGGAGCTGGTATATACTCATCTATTTGCTCGAATAATTCTACTATCTTATTTCCCCACTCGCTCTTTGGATCTTCTAATGCCATTAATGCTGACCCTCTTATTATTGGAGTATCATCTCCTGGGAAATCATATTCTGTTAATAAATCTCTTACTTCCATTTCTACTAGTTCTAATAACTCTTCGTCATCTACCATGTCACATTTGTTTAAGAATACTACTATATATGGTACACCAACTTGTCTTGATAATAGTATATGCTCTCTTGTTTGTGGCATTGGTCCATCTGTTGCTGAACAAACTAATATTGCTCCGTCCATTTGTGCTGCTCCTGTTATCATGTTCTTAACGTAGTCAGCATGTCCTGGGCAGTCAACGTGTGCGTAGTGTCTGTTTGGAGTTTCATACTCAACGTGTGCTGTTGATATTGTGATTCCTCTTTCTCTTTCTTCTGGAGCTTTATCTATGTTTGCGAAATCTACTGCTTCTCCTAATTGATATCTGTCATATAATGTTTTTGTTATTGCTGCTGTTAATGTAGTTTTACCGTGGTCAACGTGTCCTATTGTACCTATATTAACATGAGGTTTTGTTCTTTCGTATTTAGCTTTAGCCATTTTGAATTTCCTCCCTTATCTTTCGATATAAATTAATTTTGCTCACAATAAGCTTATGGTAAGTATTTTACTATTAATCATTTCTGTTTTCAAGATGTTTTTCTAATTTTCTCTTAACCCTTTGTAAAGCGTTATCTATTGACTTTACATCTCTTTTAAGCTTGTCCGCTATAAACTGGTATGACTTCCCATTTAAATATAATTCTAGGACTTCTAATTCCAAGTCACTTAATAATTCGTTCATCTTTGATTCTATATTTTTTAACTCTTCTTTACTAATTATAAGTTCTTCTGGATCTGTTACTATACTTGTAGCTATAATATCTAAAAGTGTTCTGTCTGACTCTTCATCATATATTGGTTTGTTCAAAGAAACATATGAATTTAAAGGTATATGTTTTTGTCTTGTTGCAGTTTTTATAGCAGTTATTATTTGTCTTGTTATACATATCTCTGCAAAACATTTAAACGAATTTGTCTTACTTCCATCAAAATCTCTAACTGCCTTATAAAGGCCTATCATTCCTTCTTGTATTATGTCTTCTTTATCTGCTCCAATTAAAAAATAGGATTTTGCCTTTGCCTTTACAAAATTTCTGTATTTGGTAATAATGTACTCTAGTGCTATTTTATCCCCTTCACTTGCTCTTAATACAATGTTATACTCATCCTGCTGACAATTGTCTATTAACTCATAACTTTTTTCTTTTGCTACCAACATGTAAATCTCCCCCATATATAAAACAAATTTATAGGTATATTATAGTCTAAAGAAGCTAGTAATTTCAACGCTTTCTACGAATGTTCTCAAGTTTCGACAATGTTTCTTTATCTAACCTTTCCTCCAACCAATTTCGCTGAATTTTTTTCCTCAAACCGATATTTTTTTCCTTCATTTTATTCTTGGAACGATCTAACTCTAACTTTAATTCTCTTGCAGACATTCTTGTAGCACCTTTTCCTAAAATCATTTGTTGCTCTGCATAGTCATTAGTAGCTACTTTTACATCATCATACTTTGATAAAGAAGTTATAAATTTCTCTATATAACTATCTGCTGTTTGGTGCTCTCTCGTATAAACTATCGTTATGTGTTTTCTTTTCTCAACTTTTTCTCGTGAATTCTTAACATTATAAGCATCAAAAACTATTATAGTCTTATAACCCATAAACTCAGAAAATTCTATAATATCATCAATAAGCTTTTCTCTAGAATCTTCTAAATCATCTTTAGCCAGTTCTTTCAAATTATCCCACGCATTTATAATATTGTAGCCATCTATTATTAAGTAATGATTTATATTTTTTTTCATGGTTATTTACTTTTATCCAGTCTTTGTCTGAATATCTCATATAAAAGTATTCCACCCGCCACGGATGCATTTAAAGATGTAACATTACCTATCATTGGCATTTTTACTATAAAGTCACAGTTTTGTTTAACCAATCTAGATATCCCAAAACCTTCGCTTCCAATTACCACACCAAGAGGACCTGTAAGATTTTGTTTATAAAAAGTTTCTCCATCCATATCAGCAGCTGCAATCCACAGCCCTTCATCTTTTAATCTTTTTATTGTATTAACTATATTGGTTACCTTACAAACTGGCATATACTCTACTGCTCCTGCAGACGCTTTAGCAACTACAGGTGTTATGTGTACAGACCTTCTTTTAGGAATAATAACTCCATGTGCTCCTACTGCATCTGCTGTCCTTATTATTGAACCTAGATTATGTGGATCTGTTATCTCATCTAATATAATGAAAAATGGGTCTTCATCTTTGTTTTTTGTTAAATCTATTAGCTCATCCAATTCGTAATACTTATATTCACTTGCATAAGCTATTACGCCTTGATGTGAATGGCTTGTACTTACCTCATCTAATTTATGTTTATCAACATATTGTATAATTATGTTCTTCTCTTTAGCCATTCCTATTATTTTTTTAATTGAACCTTCTTTAGCTGAATTTGAAATTAATATTTTATCTATTTCTCTATCACTTTTTATAGCTTCTATTACTGGATTTCTTCCTTCTATACTTGCCAAATGATTCACCTCCTACAAGGCCTTAAATTTTTCTCTAACTTGAACTATATCTCCACAAGTCATAGTTCCTTCTGGACAACTACCATTTACACAACTTGGTCCAGTCTTTTTAAATAGTATTGGAGCAACCTTTTTAACTTCTCTTAACATTTCTACAGCTAGATTTCTTATTTCCCACTGTGCTCTTTCACAACATCTATGTTCAAAGAAATTAAATAAACTTCTAGCATTTATAGTAAATACCATTTTTGTTTCGCATGCATTTGGAAATACATATCTAGCATCTTCTATTGCTTTCTTTTCAGCTTGTCTTTTTGCTGTTTTCTCATTTTTACCATCTTTTATTAATTCATTATAATGATTTTCAAATAATATCTCTACTAAGTTATCATAAGCCTCTTGGTCTTTTTTCATTGACTTTATAAATAACTCTTTTGCTTTTTCTATTTTTTCTATTTCTGGAGGAATTATGTACTCAAATTGCTCTAATTTAACATATCTTTGACTCTGTTGTGAAAAACTAGCTATACGATGTCTAACAATTTGATGTGAGCAAGCTCTTGATATCCCTTCTATTGAAAATGTAAATGAAGCATGTTCTAATATTGACCCATGACCTATACTTAATAACATATTTAAAAACTTCTCTATACTTTCATCTGTTAAGTCTTTTTCTATTTCGTCTGTCCCAACTGGTGAATAACATAGCTTAGCTGCCATAGCTATTACTTTTTCTGGTTCAGGTGTATGTGATATTAATTTTACTTTCATAAATTTTTATCCTTTCTCATGACTAATTTCTATATATTTATTATACATTAGTTATAAAAAAAGTGTTGCCTTATTGATTATTATTAAGACAACACTCTTTAATATTTACATATCTCTTTCAATAATTTTGATTCCTTTATTGATAATATATTGAAGTCTCTCTATTTCATTATTTAAATACAAATATCCAACCAAGGCCTCAAATCCAGTTGCATGTTTATAGTCTATAATATCTGCATTTTTAGGAGAAGTATTTGATTTTTGATTTCTTCCCCTCTTGTATATTTTGCTCTCTTCCTCAGTTAATTCAGTTTCAATTTCATGAATTATAGTTGCCTGAGCTTTAGCTTTTACATACTTTATAGCTAATTTATGCAAATCATTAACTTTTCTTTGTGTATTCTGTCTAATTAAATGTTCTCTTATATATGTCTCATACACTGTATCACCTAAGTATGCTAAAACTAGTGGTGACATAGTAACTAATTCAGTTTTTTCCATTTTTTATACCCTTTTCCACTTAACACCTTGTCTTGTGTCTTCTAATACAATTCCCATATCTAATAATTGTTGTCTTATATCATCTGCTAATTGGAACTCTTTATTTTTCTTTGCATCCGTTCTTTTTTGTATTAGTTCTTCAATGTCTTTATCTAGTACAGTATCTTTCTTCTTATTTACAATATTTAATACCTTTGTAAGCTCATTAAATTCATCTAAGCACTTTTTAGCAAATTCTAGAGAAGAGTTTTCATCTACATTAGAATTTATTAACTTAGCTAACTCAAATATTACACTCACTGCATCTGCTGTATTGACATCATCGTCCATAGCATCGATAAATTTTTGTCTGAAGTTATCTAATTCTTTAACAAGTTCTACTTCTTTTTCTGTTAAAGTAGACTCTTTTAGATTACTTAATGTAAATTCTAATTTCTCTTTAGTATTATATAGTCTTTCAAGACCAGCTTTAGCTTGATTTAACATCTCATCACTAAAGTTCACTGGATTTCTGTAATGTGCTGATAACATGAAAAATCTTACTATCTCTAAATCATATAATTTTGATATATCTCTTACTGTAAAGAAATTACCTTTAGATTTACTCATTTTTTCATCATTTATATTTATATATCCATTATGCATCCAATATTTTGAGAATGTTTTTCCACTTCTAGCTTCACTTTGAGCTATCTCGTTTTCATGGTGTGGGAATGTTAAATCTTGACCACCTGCATGTATATCAATTGTCTCACCCAAGTATCTCTTAGACATAACAGAACATTCTATATGCCATCCAGGTCTACCTTCTCCCCAAGGACTATCCCATCCTGGTTCACCTTCTTTTTTAGCTTTCCAAAGAACAAAGTCCATAGGATGTCTTTTTTGGTCATTAACTTCAATTCTAGCTCCAGCTTCTAAGTCTTCTTGCTTTTGACCTGAAAGTTTCCCATATCCTTCAAACTTGTTTGTATCAAAATACACATCACCATTTACTGCATAAGCATATCCCTTATCTTCTAATTCTTTTATAAAATCTATAATTTGTTGTATATTATCTGTAACTTGAGGATGAACAGTAGCTCTTTTAATTCCTAGTCCATCACAATCTACAAAATATTCTTTTATATACTTAGTAGCAACTTCTTCTGGAGATATTCCTTCTTCATGGCTTCTATTTATAATTTTGTCATCAACATCTGTAAAGTTTTGTACATAAGTTACATCATATCCTCTATACTCTAGATACCTTCTTAGAGTATCAAATATTATAAATGGTCTTGCATTACCTATATGTATATAGTTATAGACTGTTGGACCACACACATACATTTTTACCTTTCCTTCTTCTAATGGAACAAATTCTTCTTTTGTTCTAGTCAATGTATTATAAACTTTCACACTCATCACCTCACCATATTTTTATAAATTATTTTCTTAACATTATATATTATATTATAGTTGAAAATTGCAATAAATAATAGTACTACTATCATTTTTAGTACTATCCTTATAAACTACATAATAACAATACCCCTGTTATTATCTATTGCTCTTCTAAAAATATCTTTTTTTGAGAAGAACATTTTTCAAAAGTTTCTTCTGTAATCATTTTTTCATCTTTTAATTTTTCTAAAATTGTAACATATTCTAAGCATAGCTCCTTTAATTCCTTTTTAACATCATCCATATTACTATACATAGTAATTACCCCCTTAATAATTAAATCAAACTAAAATAATAGATTTCCTTCTTCTATGCTTAATATTTTTATTAGTTTATTATTAATATTTTATTTATATTTTTGCTTTGCTTTTTATATATTAAATTTATTGCCCTAAATACCTTCATTTTCTTAACTAGATATTTTCACCAAATACTAACACAAAAAAAGTCCGCTTCTAAATTAGCGGACTTTTATGACTATAATATATTATTTTTTACATAAGCTATTCTATTTAAGCAAGTTTCTTTTCCTAAAACCTCCATTACTTTTGGTAAATCTGGTCCATGCATTTGCCCTGTCAAAATTATTCTTGAGCCCATAAATAAATTTTTTCCTTTTATTTTATACTCTTTTTGAATTTCTTTAAGCATCGCTTGAACAAATTCATCATTTAATAAGTCTGCTTTTTCTATTTTTTCTTGTAGAGCATCTATTAAAGTAGGTATGTGTTCTAGCTTTAAGAATTCACTTCCTTCTTCAGTCTCTACTTCTATTTTATCTCCAAAGAATATACTTGCATGATCAGTAACTTCTTTTACATATTGTAATTTCTCTTTAAGTACTGA
Organism: Clostridioides sp. GD02367; assembly: GCF_045900275.1. Classification (NCBI taxonomy): domain Bacteria; kingdom Bacillati; phylum Bacillota; class Clostridia; order Peptostreptococcales; family Peptostreptococcaceae; genus Clostridioides; species Clostridioides sp. GD02367. Next base: position 46,023 of record NZ_JBJODK010000017.1, read on the forward strand.
TATCATACTCTTTAAAAACTCATACTTACTAGTAGCTTCTTCTTCTGTTATAAATCCATCTTCTATCAAGAATGGTATTGCTAAATCTGTTAAGTAAGTATCATCACCATCTTTTATATAGTGTTGATTAACCCAATTTAGCTTTTCAGTATCAAATACTCCACCACTTTTAGATACTCTTTCTACAGAAAATGCTTTTTCCAATTCTTCCATTGTAAACAATTCTTGATTATCTTCTGGAGACCATCCAACTAATGCTACATAGTTTACTAAACCTTCTGGTAAATATCCTTTTTTCTTAAAGTCTTCAACTGCCACATCACCTTGTCTCTTACTTAATTTTTTCTTTTCTTTATTAAGTATATTTGGTAAATGTACAAATACAGGTGCTTCCCATCCAAAAGCTTCATATAAATAGACATGTTTTGGAGTAGATGATACCCACTCTTCACCTCTTATTACATGTGTGATTTTCATTAAATAATCATCTACAACTACAGCAAAGTGATAAGTTGGGAATCCATCTGTTTTCATTAGTACCTGGTCATCTAAATCATTGGTATTAAATTCCATATCTCCTCTAACTAAATCTGTAAACTTAATTGTATGATTCTCTGGTAATCTTAATCTTATAACGTATGGTATTCCTGCTTTTATATTTGCTTCTACTTCTTCTTTAGAAAGATTCTTACAATGACCATCATATTTAGCTGTTTCTCCTGCTGCCCTTTGAGCATCTCTTACTTCATCTAGTCTTTCCTTTGTACAGAAACAATAATAAGCCTTTCCACTATCTAAAAGTTGTTTTATATATTCTTGGTATATATCTAATCTCTGAGATTGAATATATGGACCATATTCTCCTTTTTGTACTACTTTTCCAGTATCATCTAATATAACACCTTCATCATGATTGACACCAGCCCATTTCATAGCATTAAGCATATTCTCTATAGCACCTTCTACTAATCTACTTTGGTCCGTGTCCTCTACTCTTAATATATATTCTCCGCCCATTTTTTTTGCAAATAAATAGTTATATAAAGCAGTTCTTAAACTACCTATATGTACAAATCCTGTTGGACTTGGTGCAAATCTTACTCTTACATTCATTTTTACTTCCTCCTGATATTTTATTCAATATAACTATAATATTAAACTAGTACATTGTTTTGCAAGTTTATTTTTACTGAACCTCTCATGACTAAAGTCACAGGGTTCCTGTTTCATAGAATTTTGCATACTAAAATATGTCTTATAAACTCTCCACAGGCTATCCCTGTAGTTCCTACGGTTCTTACATAAGTTATTTATTTTAAACTCTTATTAGTCTTAATCCTTCTTATAGTATATTTATACTCGCATTTATATCTCTATCGTGAGTTACATTACAACAAGGACAAATCCATTCTCTTATATTTAAATTCTTAACTTCCTCGTTTTTGTACCCACATTTATTGCATATTTGTGAACTTGCAAAGAATTTACCTACCTTTACAATTTGTCTACCATACCAATTAGCCTTGTATTCTAATTGATTTATTATATACAAATCTACAACATCCAAAAGTTTTGTTAATTAGCTCTTGCTGTTTTTTATTTGGATATATTCTAAACTTATATGCTTTTTCCTCTACTATCACCTCACTTTACTTGGTTTTCTAATTTTTCCACCCATCCTAATATTAACAAGGTAAATTTTTTTAAACAAGTATTTTAAAGGTTTTTATATCTATTTTTAAATAACATATGTAAGAACCGTAAGTCCTAACTTTTATCAAATCTAATAATAATATCCTTATTTATTTAAAAATACACATGTTTATTATAGCAGAAAATCCTAGTTTTAATTTCATAAATCTTTCTTTTAATCCATTTATTTGGTGAAAATTAAAAGCATTCCCTATTGCTATATTTGTATTTATTAGTTACTTTATGGAATATTTATATAGTAATTGTTCTACAAAGTAAGTATGTACACTAATAATAAATATATATAAGGAAATAAAACTTAAAATAAAATTGGGATGAAAAGTATAAAATACTCATCACCCCAGTTTTTATTTAAACATCTTATTTTAGTAAGCTTTTGCCATTACTACCATATTATCTGCTTCTTTTCCACAATATACACACTTGTGACCTAAGTTTTCTTGTTCAAAAGGTAAGCATCTTATAGTTGCTCCTGTTTCTTCCTTAATCTTAGCTTCACATTCTGCATCTCCACACCACATAGTTTTTATGAATCCTGGCTTTTCTTCTAAAGCCTTTTTAAACTCATCCATATTTTCAACTATAGATGTATTGTCTTCTCTATGTTTTTTTGCTTTTTCAAACATATCATTGTGTATAACATCAAATAAATCACATATAGCATCAGCTAATCCTTCTAAAGGCATAGAACTCTTTTCTAAAGTATCTCTTCTAAATATCATAGCTTGATTATTTTCTATATCTTTTGGTCCAATCTCAATTCTTACTGGAACACCTTTCATTTCCCACTCATTAAACTTCCATCCAGTTGTATAGTTATCTCTATCATCAACTTCAACAGTTACTCCTTTAGCTTTTAAATCAGCATATATTTTATCAACTGTTTCCATTACATTTCCTTTTTTAGCAGCTATAGGAACTATAACAGCTTGTATTGGAGCTACTCTTGGTGGTAATACTAGACCTCTGTTATCACTATGAGTCATTATAAGTCCACCTATAAGTCTTGTAGATGCTCCCCAAGATGTATGGTATGGATTAGCTAAATTCCCTTCTCTATCTGCAAAAGTAATATCAAAAGCTTTTGTAAAGTGTTGACCTAAGAAGTGACTTGTACCTGATTGTAATGCTTTACCATCATGCATCATAGCCTCTATAGTATATGTTCTTTCACCACCTGCAAACTTCTCACTTTCACTTTTTTGACCAGATACAACTGGCATTGCAAGTAATTCTTCACATAAAGCTTTATATATTTCTAATTGTTGTATTGTTTCTTCTTGGGCTTCTTCTGCTGTCTCATGTAATGTATGACCTTCTTGCCATAAAAACTCAGATGTTCTTAAGAAAGGTCTAGTTGATTTTTCCCATCTAACAACTGAGCACCATTGATTATAAAGATATGGTAATTCTCTATATGATTTTAACCACTTAGCATACATTGTACATATTATAGTCTCAGAAGTAGGTCTTACACATAATCTCTCTTCTAATTTTTTATTTCCACCATGTGTTACCCATGCAACTTCTGGAGCAAAACCTTCTACATGTTCTGCTTCTTTATTTAATAAACTTTCTGGTATCAATAATGGGAAATAGCAGTTTTTATGTCCAGTTTCTTTAAATCTTTTATCCATAAATTCTTGCATCTTTTCCCATAATGCATATCCATATGGCTTTACAACCATAAAACCTTTGACTGGTGCATAATCAACTAAGTCAGTCTTAGTTATTACATCTGTATACCATTGTGGGAAATCATCTTCCATCTTTGTTATTTCTTCAACAAATTGTTTTTCATTTTTTGCCATTTCAACTACCTCCTCAATTTATTATGTTTTTATAAAAAAACACCACTTTATCTCCTTATATATAGATAAAATGGTGTTTATAAAGTACAACTCTGATTATCTATACAATAGTTTTTTAAGTTACTATCCTAATCTAACATTATTTTTGATAAACTCTGCCTTTACTTTTTCATTTATTTCTTCTATGTCAATTATTTCTTTATCTTCTTTATGTCTAAATTTAAACTCTACTTTACCTTCACTAATATTTTTACCTACTGTAATTCTCATAGGTATTCCTATTAATTCTGAATCATTGAATTTAACACCTATTCTTTCATCTCTATCATCTAATAAAACTTCTACACCCATAGCTTGTAAATCATTATATATCTTTTCAGCTATTGATACTTGTTCCTCATTTTTCATGTTTGCAGGAACTATCACAACATGATATGGAGCTACTGATAAAGGCCATATTATGCCTTTTTCATCATTATGCTGTTCAATTATAGCTGCTGCTGTTCTTTCAACACCTATTCCATAACATCCCATTACTATAGGTTTTGATTTCCCATCTTTATCTATAAAATTCGCATTCATAGATTCTGAATACTTAGTTCCTAGTTTGAATATGTGACCTACTTCAACACCTCTAGCTATTTCAAGTGGTTTTCCACATACTATACACTTGTCGCCTTCTTGAACATTTCTAAAATCTCCAACTATTCCTTCAAAATCTCTTCCATAGTTAGCATTTTTTATATGATATTCAGTTTTATTAGCCCCTACAACTATGTTTCTTTGTTCAACAATTTCTTTATCTATAAATACATAGTCAGCATTTATACCTATTGGTCCAGCAAATCCTACTTCTGCATTAGTTACTTTTCTAACTATATCATCTGTAGCAAGTGCAAATTCTATAACAGAGCCTATAGCATTAGATACTTTAACTTCATTAACTTCTCTATCTCCCCTTACAACAACTACAACTGTTTTCCCATCTGCCTCATATACTAAAGTTTTAGCAAATTTATCTGGAGAAATCTTTAAAAATTCCTCTAGTTCTTTTATTGTAGCTGCTCCTGGTGTGTGAACCTCTTCCAGGTCTTTCATATCTTCTTTTTCTGATGCTACATTACAAGATTCTGCTCTTTCTACATTGGCTGCATAATCACATCCACTACAGAATACAACTTCATCTTCACCAACTTCTGACTTAACCATAAACTCAGCTGATGTAGAGCCTCCTATAGCTCCTGAATCTGCTTGCACTGGACTATTCTCTAGTCCACATCTGTCAAATATACTTACATATGCATCAAACATATCTTGATATGATTTATCCAGACCTTCATTATCTACATCAAAACTGTATGCATCCTTCATTGTAAAAGTCTTAGTTCTCATAACACCAAATCTTGGTCTTCTTTCATCTCTATATTTTACTTGTATCTGATATAAGTTTAATGGCAATTGTTTGTATGAAGTAATTTCTTGTCTTATTATATCAGTGAATGCTTCTTCATGTGTTGGTCCAAGACAGTATTCTCTTTCTGTTCTGTCTTTAAGCCTAAACATTTCTTCACCCATAGCAGTCCATCTTCCAGACTCTTTCCATAATTCAGAAGGAAGTAAAGCCGCACAAAGTATTTCTTGACAATCTTTTTTATTTAGTTCTTCTCTAATTATTTGTTCAATCTTTTTGAACACTCTTAATCCCATCGGTAATTGATTATAAACCCCTGAAGTCATTTTTTTTATCATTCCTGACCTAACCATTAATTGATGGCTTGTAATCTCAGCATCTGCTGGGATTTCTTTTAATGTCGGCATAAACATTTTAGACATTTTCATTAATAAATTCCTCCTGAATATTAATTTCTTGAAAATATAAAAAACCTCTCATCTCTATACAAGTATAGAGACGAAAGGTTTAATTTCCGCGGTACCACTCTAGTTAGCTATGTAAATAGCTCTCTTTTGGGAATGTAACGGTTCCTACCGTAAAGATTTTTATACCTTTAAGCTAAAAGACAGGTTCAAACATTTCCTCTTGAAAACTCTCACCAACGTTTTCTCTCTGTAAAGATTTCATAGTTTTACTATTTCTTTATCATAGCTAGTTTTATATTTATATTAATTTCACTTAAATTCACATATTATAGATATTCTATTTAGGCCTATTCTTTGATATCCAATAAACTTATTACTAATAATATATTAATTATTCTGACTTGTCAACAATAATAAACAAATACTTTGTGATGCTATACCCTGTTTTGCTCCTGTAAAGCCAAGACCTTCTTCAGTAGTTGCCTTTATGTTTATATTATCAATATCTGTATTTAAGACTTTTGATATATTTTTTCTCATGCTTTCAATATGTGGAGCCATCTTAGGGCTTTGAGCAATTATAGTACTATCTATGTTCCCAATCTTATACCCTTTGCTTGTTATTAGATTATGTACATATTCTAATAATTTCATACTATTTGCTCCCTTATATTTTTCATCTGTATCTGGGAAATGCTTACCTATATCACCTAGAGCTAAGGCTCCTAAAATGGAGTCCATTATTGCATGTATTAATACATCAGCATCTGAATGACCTAATAAACCTTTATCATGTGGTATCTCTACCCCACCGATTATGAGTTTTCTATCCTCTGTTAATTTGTGTACATCATATCCTAATCCTATTCTCATATAATTCTCCTTCTGCTATTAACTTCATCTCTTTTTTCCATATTTAATATCTGTTCTGCTATATTTAAATCTTCTGGACTAGTTATCTTTATATTTTCATAAGAGCCCATCACCATAGTAACGCTTTGCCCTATATTTTCAACCAACATTGAATCATCAGTACCATAATAATTATTCTTATAAGCTTGTTCATAAGCATTTATTATGAGATTATACTCAAAAGTTTGAGGAGTTTGAGCTGCCCACAATAGACTTCTCTCTGGAGTTTCTTGTACTGTTCCATCCGACACTATCTTTATAGTATCACTTACTGGCACACCTACAACTACAGCTTTTTTTTCTTTAGCCACCTTTATGGATTCATTAATTATTCTATGGTCTACAAATGGTCTTGCCCCATCATGAATGAGTACTATATCACAATTTTCATCTAATTTTTTTAAGCCATTATATATTGAATCCTGTCTTTCTTTTCCGCCATATGCTATTTTTATATTTTTAAAATTATACTTATTTATTATGTTTTCCTTAAAAAAATCTTCTTCCTCTTTTTTTATACATACCACAATTTCATCTATATTTATATTTTCATAAAAAACTTGAATTGTATGAGCAATAATTTCTTTTTCTCTTAATTTTATGAACTGTTTATTTATGTCTAGGTTCATTCTCCTTCCGCTTCCTGCAGCAACAATTATAACACTATACATGGTATCACCTCGTATTTTATTTTTAACCATAATTTATTAAAACTCTTAATATTCTTTTATTTTAACCATCTGATTAATTATATATTAAATTTTCAGTTGTATAAACAGTTAATATCTATTTTTCAGTTAAAAACATGTATATTTAATTCTATATATATTGATTTTTTAATAGCGATGTTTTTAATTTTACAACTTTGTAACAGTTTCTAAACTTGCAAAAAATATTCAAGGCCTCTAATTTGATATAATAAGATTTTATCAAACAAGAGGCCTTATATTAAAATATTAAATTAATTAAATCTATGTAATGTGGGTAATTTTCTAAAATACTATCTCTTATTTCTTGTTTAAAAAAGTCCACATTTAATAACTTATCCATATTAATTACATCATCTTTATAAGATATAAAAAACTTTGATACCTTCCACTTACTTACATGTATATTGACTTCACTTTCATCATTAAATGGAAGTACTATTTGAAATTTAGGTGTTTTACTATATGTCCACTCCATCTTTTTATATTTATCTTCTACTAGATTGTATACATTTTTGATATCATCACTGTCTAATTTAAGTTCTTTTATACCCTTTATCTTGGATTCTAAATACTTAACACAATAGTCCAAAAAGTAATCTATATCTTTTTCAAATAAGAATTTAATATTGGTTACTTTACTTGAGACAGACTTTGTAGCCTTTGACTCAGTTGACTTATTTGAATTTAGATATTTAGTTAATTTATTTAAATCCGAATCATAAAGAAGAGTTCCATGATAAAGAGAATTTTTTCTTTTTATAGACTGGGCAGAGCCTGAAATTTTTTTCCCTTTCAAAAATAAATCTTTTCTTTCAGTTATAGATATATCTAGACCTAAGCTTAATAGCATATCTTGCATAAACTTAGTATGTTCCAAAAAATCTATTTCATGAAGTTGTCTATCTTTTTGTATGAATGACATATTGATATTTCCTAAATCATGATAAACAGTACCTCCTCCAGATATTCTTCTTAAAATAGGAATTTCTCCCTTTTCAATAACATCATGATGTATTTCCTGATATGGGTTTTGATTTTTACCTATAAAAATAGATTCCTCATTCCTCCATATGATTATAATATCATCATTATATTTCTCATTTAAAAACAGATATTCTTCTAATGCTAAATTAAAGTAAGGATTTGTGCTTTTGTTTAATAAGTAATACATAGAAATACAGACTCCTTTTTTATTTTATCTTATTGCTTATTTTAGACTCAGATAATTTTATATACTATTAGATTTTCTATTTTCATTTCTTAACTATTAAACTTATTATATCACTATAAAACGCCCTAATATTATAGAATATCTATATTTCTACATTAATTTAAAAGTTTTGTTTAGTTTATTTATCCTGACCATATACATTAAAAAATACATCTCTAGCTCTTTTAATTTCTTCGTTTGGTAATAATACTGGTGTGCCAATTGATTTTGCTAAGTAATATACTTTTGCTGAATCCTCTAACATTACAGCAGCTGTAAGAGCATGCCCTACAGAAGGACCAACTGCTATTACACCATGGTTTGCTAAAAGACATGCTCTTTTATCTCCAATTGCTTCAATAACACATTTACCCATTTTGTTAGATGTTGGTGGTGAAAACTTTGCAACAGGTACTTCACCTCCTACTTCATTTGCAAGAGTTGTACTTGCACATGCTATAGGTTCATTCAAAATAGCAAAACAGCTTGAGTATGTAGAATGTGTATGTATTATGCTATTTATATCTTCTCTATGTTTATATATATATAAATGGTCTGGTAAATCCACAGATGCTTTCCATTTGCCATCTATAACATTTCCATCTATATCTACTATAACAATATCACTTGGTATAAGGTCTCTATAGTCCATTCCACTTGGGGTAATTGCTATATATCCTGTTTCTTCATCTCTCCCACTCACATTCCCACCTGTTAATGTCACCAAGTTATAATTTAAAAGGTTTAGAGATGCTTGTAATACTTCTTTTCTCAATTTTTCCAATAACATTAGTTAAATCCTCCTATCTATTATAGATATAATCTTATATATATTAGCAGTACCATATCTTCTAAACACTATCTTTAATCTTAATTTGAAAATTCAAAAAATTTAGTGTAAAGCGTATATCTCCATTCTATCAATAGAAATTATTCTACTTCTATTTTAAATTTTTTATCTTTATATGCCTTTATTTTCTAATCTTTTATTTCTAAATTTTAATGATTCTGGATATAAAGATTCCTCTAACTCAATAAGATAATCATATAATTCTAAATCATTATTAAACATATTTGTTCTTATCCAATATCTACCTTTAAGAAGGCTTCCGTCATTAATTTTTAGATAAAGATTTTTATTATAAAACTCTCGTATTCTTACTTTTTCGATATCTTTAATTTCATAATTATGTGTAGTAATAAATGAGATAAAATGTATACATTTGTTATCAATAATAATTTCTTTAGGATTACTTGATGATATAAAAGTATTGAATATCCCATATATACAGATGATTATCAACAAACTATATATGTTTACACTAAAATTTTCATAGTTATTAAACAGAGCATAAAGCAATATTAAAATCATAAAAAATCCTGGTATTATCACGTTAATTGAGTATCTTATAGAATCGTATTTATATTTTTTCATAATTCATATACTCCTCAATAAAATCATTTTTAGATTTCTTCTTCAAGAGATAATTTTTTATTTTCCTTTATTATTCTATTTCTATTGTAAATAGCCATTCCTAAAGCTATAACTCCAAAAAACACTCCTCCAATAACTTTATAATTCATAATCTTTACAAATATCCAACTTAATGGATTTGCACCATCACAAATACTTGAAATCATAGTTGCTCCCTCTGGCATTTTGAAGCTAGCATTTAAAGCCATTTGAGTAAATAGAGGAGCTAAATTAGTTGCAATTAATAATCCAGAAGTAATTATGAATATTCCTATTATTAATGTCCTAAACACATTCCCTTTTGTAATTGGTACAATTAAAACAAGTGCAAATGGAATTACTGCTAAATCTGCAAATGGCAGAACTTTATTTCCTGGCAATATAGCTGCTATAACTATAGTTAAAGGTACCAATACTAATGCAACTGATAATGTGACAGGATGACCTATCCCTACTGCTGAGTCTAAACCTATATAAATCTTTCCTCTATTTTTAAATCTCTTCTCAATAAATTCCTGCGCTGCTTCTGATACTGGTAATAAGCCTTCCATCAATAATGCTGCCATCTTTGGAATTAATATCAATACAGCTCCCATAGTTACACCTAACTGTAATATACCTTTTATATCATATTTCGCTGCAATACCAATTATTATACCTATTATAGACCCCATTATTAAAGGTTCTCCAAATAATCCAAATTTTTTCTGTAATGTGTCAGCATTTATCTCAATCTTATTTATACCTGGTATTAAATCTAATAGTTTATTTACAACTATAGCAATTGGAACAAATGCCTGTGTAAACCCATGAGGAAGAGATATTCCTGGCATACCCAAATATTTCTCTATACCTGGAGCAGTTAAATCTGCCATTACCAATACAATTACCATATTTGCTACTGCCGCAAACACTCCCCATACCACACTTTGTGTAGCTCCTGCTACTAAAGCACCTGTAAAAGCGAAATGCCAGTAATCCCATATGTCTACATCAACAGTTTGGGTAGTATTAGTAATTAGCATAACTATATTTACTACAAGACCTATTGGAATAATTAAAGCTCCTACTGTTGATGCAAAGGCTATAGCTGATGCTGCTGGCCACCCTACATCTATTATAGATAAGTTTAATCCTAAATTCTTAACCATTTGTTGCGTTGCTGGTCCTAAGTTATCTGTCAGTAAAGCTATAATAGTATTAAGACCTATAAATCCAACTCCCACTGTTAAACCAGCTCTTAATGATTTTCCAAGTTTTGTACCTAATATCAAGCCAAAAATACATATTATTATTGGCATCATTACTTGTGCACCTAAACTAACAATGAAATTTAATATCTCCATTTAAAGACCCTCCATTATTTAATTTTCAGTCTCTAAAACTTATAATTTTAGAGACTATATTTTTTAAAAGTTCAAATTATAATTCTAATTTTTCCAATACATCTTCAATTAATTTGCCCATTCCCACACCAGTTAAAAAAGGTAATCCATTTATTACAGGTGTTTTTATGCTACTAGACACTTGTGTAGTACAAATTATCAAATCATAATCAGGTGCTTTTGATGCAACTTCCACTACTTTACATTGTGTAATGTTGACCATATCCAATTTACCAAGGTCTTGAAGTGCTTTCTTTAATTTGTTTATAGCAATTGTTGAAGTACATACTCCTGTTCCACATGCAACTAATATTTTTTTAGCCACATTATTCACCCCCGTTAAAATTATTTTATTTTAAAGATATCTATAGTTAGAAATCTTCAATGGCATTTTTATATTTTTAATTCCTTTCACAACTTTAATTTTTCAGTTTAGAGTTTAATAAGTCACTCATGCTTTCTTCATTTAAGTTGACAATATTATTTAACATACTCTTATCTTGAAATACAGTCATAAGCTTTTCTAATAATTGTAATTGCTCCTTTGGCTCTTTTACTGCTAACATAAATACAACTTTTACATCAATTTCAGTATCTTCTGTACCCATCATTATAAATTTTACAGGTTTATTCAGTATACCAATCGCTATACCTGGCTCATTTACATGTACTATGTCTGTATGTGGTATAGCCACTCCATAGATTTCTGTTGGTAATCCTGTAGCATACTTTTTTTCTCTTGCTATAACAGCTTCTATGTAACTTTCTTTTACATACTGTTTATCAAATAAACGTTGTCCTAAAAATTTTAATGCATCTTCATTGTTTGATACCTCAATATCTTTAAAAATCAAATTGCTACTAATTATTTGCATTGACTCCATCTAATATCATCTCCCTAATAAAATCTCTATCTTTAATGTTTTTTATCTCTTTAAATTCATCTGTTTCTATAAATGTAAGTAGAGTATTTAATGGATTAAAACATTTTTGGTCTACAGCTAATAAAAGTATTATTTTTACTCTATTTTTACTCCATATAATAGGATTTTTTAAAATAGCTATACTTATAACTGGTCTAATCACATCAATTCCATCTGTATGAGGTATTGCTATTCCATCTGACAATTCAGTTGGAAACAGGTTATCTCTTTCCACTACTTTTTTATAGAAATTTTTCGTCACATAACCTTTCTCTCTAAGTTTTTTACTCATGTACTTTAAAGCTTCTTCTTTTGATTTAACTTGTAAATCTATAAATATATCTTCTTTATGTATTAAATCTGATAACTCATATTTTTTATTTGTTTCAATAATTTGGCTAGTATCAATTAAATTATTTACTTGATTTAATTTCGTTTTATCATTTATGTCTACTAGGCTAAAAAAAGGGATATTTGCTATCTGTGGGTCAATTGTTCCAACTATAGCAATTACATTCTTATCATTACTTATTTGCTTTATCTCCAAATCAAGACTTGGATATTCAATCATACCTATAGGTCTTATATCAATCTTTTCGTCTATGCCTTTAATATTTTCTTCTAAGATTTCTTTTATCTTACAAGCTCCCCCTAATCCAGTGATACATAATGTTAAAATAATAGGTTTTCTAGAATCCAATTTCGTGTTGTTATAATTATTAGCTCTTTCCTTTACTTGTGTTTCTATACTTTTAACTTCATCTACTATTTCATCTATTGTTAAATCTGGCAAAACTGCTCTTCGTATAACTTCTATTGATAGTAAAGTATCAAATCTACATATTGTCCTTATATTAATCCCTGTATTCCCAGAGATGATATCCCCAAAGTATGAAAGCGAACCCATATCAACTAATATAATCACTCCTCTACCTTCATCGATATCTTTTACTATTGTAGTAGCTTCTTCAATCATTTCTTCTGGTTTCTTTTCAAATGGCATATCTAAATATCTTGCATGGTTAATTCCTAATAATTTATTTGTAACTTCACATATAGATGAGGCCACTCTTCCATGAGCCATAAGAAGTACACCTATCTTTTTTTGTTCAGATATATCTCTTCTACTACTCATTTTAAAATATATTGCTATTATACCTATTTCTTCTTTTGGCAAATTTATATTATATCTTTCCTTTAGATATTGAGCTACCTTTTCTGCTACAGAATACTCTAATGGATAATTTCCTATTATTTCTTTTAAATGAGCATTTGATATTACTTTACCTTCTTTTAATCTCTCAAAAGCTGCCTTTAAGTGAACCGCTAAGCATAAATGTAGATTTGGTTCTAATGAAGTAAGATATTGTGATGCTATTTTAATTACTTCATAAGTAAGTTCTACAATATATTTTCCAACAATTGGACTTATATCTGGAATATTATCATTAATAGAAACTTTTTTAACTTGCTTTATATATTTTTGAATACAACTTTCTAACTCTCCTCCAACAATTCTATTTATAACATCGAAGTCTAAACCTTGCTCCAACAAATCAATATGTCTTCTTTCTGTAAGCTTATATATTTCATCAGGAAAAGTATATATATCTTCATTTTTCTTTTCTATCTCTCCCTGAAAATTTGAGTCTATAATTAAGTCTCCATCTACATAATTTTCTATTTTATCTCTACAATTTCTGATTTTCATAAGACCTTGTTTAACATATCCAGGTACATCTGATATATTTATATTTACTTCTTTCTGTTTGCTAGTAAGTTGATTTAATAATCCCCTAGCACAAGCTACTTGAATATCACTTCTAAGCTGACCAACATTTCCTATGCAATCATAAAGCATAAGAGCTTTTAATACGTCAGATTTTATATGTATGCTTGTTCCCATTCTTTGAGCTTCTATCAAGAAGAAGTTATTTATAATATCAAACCTTTCATTTAATGGTCTTGCAACTAATTCTGGTATTTCAATTGTTACAGGTATACGCCTTTTAAATGTATTAAGTAGATGAGAATCTATTGGTTCAGAAGTTGCTGAAATAATCATTACATCTATTTTATTTGTTAATCTAGTCTCTCCTAATTTTCTTACCATACCTTTATCAATCAGTTGGAATAGTATCTCTTGACCTTCATGAGGTAATCTATGTATTTCATCTATAAACAATATTCCTCCATCTGCTTTTGATACTAATCCTTCTTTAGTCTCATCAGCTCCTGTAAAAGCACCTTTGACATGACCAAATAATTGAGATAATAAAAGCTGTGGATTTTCTGAATAGTCTGCTGCATTAAAAATTATAAATGGTGCATTCTTAGGGAATCTAGATGATTCTACTGCAAATTTATACATACATTCTGCCAGCTCACTTTTTCCAACACCGGTTGGGCCCATAATAATAGTATGAAGACCATGAGGTGGATAGAGTATTGCTGCTTTAGATAGTTTTATAATTGTACTTAAGCTACCACTACTACCTATTAATTTATCAAATGCTATATCTGTATTTTCCCCATTATTGTTTATCTCTTCTTTTTTATCATCACCTTCTTTATCATCCTTTAACTCATCAGAATCTTGAATCTCTTTTAAATATTGTATAACTGTAAATCTTGATACTGTAAATCCAATGCTATTTAATCTTCTTGTTATATCATTTTTATTTATGCTTTTTTCTTCTTTTAAAATATCTTTTATAGCTTTAATCAAAACAATTTTTCTTCTTTGCCTTGAATCCTCTATTTTTAACTCATTTCTTAAAAAGGTAACATCTTCTCTTCGAACATTTAACATGTTTGAAATAGCTTCATCTGTTAAAGGATTTTTCTTATCCTCATTTTCAATTAATGTTTTTATTCTTTGCCTCATTTATAGTTGTTCCCTCCTTATTATTTATATAGCAACTTATATGCCATATATTGTTTTTTTTGTGTTTATTATTAGTGCATAAAACCACAACATTTAAATTAAGCTATTCTTTTATTAAAATATTAAGAAAATTTTTTTAGGTATTTTACAAATAATACTTTAAAAAAAACAAAAAAGTCTTTTTTTCTAATTTCAAGTAAAATCAATCTAAAATGGCATTGTTATTTTATATTACTATCTTTTTTGTACAACAAAAACTACAAGTACTCCGATTCTGTATTTTTCCATAAAAAATACTCCTTCTTGTACAAATACATACATTTATACAAGAAAGAGTATGGCTAAATAAGCATTTTAATATTTTATAAAATAAATTTATATTAATAATAGACTTACTTTAATATTTTATTCTTCTAATTTATTTTTTAGGTAAATGTAAACATTCTCCACTTACATCTGCCAAAGCTTCCATCAAAGCTTCTGAAGTACATGGATGACCAAATATCAACTCACTAGCTTCATCAGCAGGTATTTCTAATGCCTTAAATGATGCTGCATGATTTATAAGTTCTGCTACACCACAACCAAACATATGCACACCTAAAATTTCTCCATATTTAGCATCTGCTATCACTTTTACATATCCTTGCTCTTGTCCAGAAGCTAAAGCTCTTCCATTCCCAGCAAAGTTAAATTTACCCACATTTACATTGTGTTTCTTTCTAGCATCTTCCTCTGTAAGCCCAACTGATGCTACTTCTGGAATTGTATAAACACAACTAGGTAATGCACTTAAATCAGCTTCTTCATTCATACCTAAAGCATTTGAAGCTGCTACTTCTCCCATTTTAAATGCTGCATGAGCTAACATTACACCTCCAGTAACATCACCTACTGCATATATACTTGGTATACTTGTTTCCATTTTGCTATTTACAGATATAGAACCTTTATCTATTTTAATGTCTAAATCTTCTATACCAGAAAGATTAGCTTGTCTTCCTATAGCATATAGACATAAATCTGCTTTTATTGTCTCCTCACCTTCAATACAAACTAATATTTTATTGCCTTCTTCTTTAAACTCAGAAACTTTCTTTTTAGTTAATACATTTATGCCTTTTTTATTAAGAGAATAATTCAAAGATTCACTTAATTCCTTGTCCATTCTTGGGATTATTCTATCTTCCATTTCTACAATAGTTACCTTAGAGCCTCTTGAATTGAATATCTCTGCAAATTCGCAACCTATCACTCCACCACCGATTATTACTAATTCTTCTGGTACTGTCTCTAAGTCTAAAGCCTCTGTACTAGTTATTATCAAATTCGATTCTATTCCTTTTATAGGCAATACCCTTACTTTAGAGCCTGTTGCAATTATTATATTTTCTGTATCTAGAACTTTTCCATCAGATAATATTACTTTATGCTCTTCTTTAACACTAGCTTTAAGATTAAATACTTCTACATTTCTGCTTTTTAATAGACCACCAACACCAGCAGTAAGTTTTTTAACTACTCTATTTTTATATTTTATTGCCTTCTTGATGTCTTGCTCTTTATCTACAGTTACTTTTACACCTCTTTTTGATAACTGGTCAATCTCCTCTAATATTTCTGCTGTTTTTATATAAGTTTTTGTAGGAATGCAACCTCTGTTTAAACAAGTTCCTCCTAATACATTTTCTTCAACTAATGCAACTTTTCCTCCTAACAGGGCTGCTTTTAATGCTGCTAAGTACCCCCCAGGTCCTCCACCTATTACCACTACATCATAGTCATGATTACACTCTTTTTTATTTACTTTTTCTTCTTTATCCTCCACGCTTTGCTTTTCTTCAATAGCATCTTCTTTTGGCACATCTCCAGATAAATATTTAGCTTTTATTTCTTCTTGATTTTCACCTTTTTCTGCTATTGCACCTATTACTGTAAATACTGGTAATACTTCACCTTCTTCTTTATGTATGATTACAGCCAGTGTACCTTCTCCCTCTGATTCTATTTCCATATTTACTTTATCTGTTGTTATTTCTAATATAGGTTCTCCAATTTTTACTTCTTCGCCTTCTTGTTTTAGCCAAGATACTATGGTACCTTCTTCCATAGCTACTCCTGCTTTTGGCATTATAACTTCTACTGACATAGGCTCTCCTCCTATTTATTTTCATATATTTTCATTAATCAATTTATATTCATATAGTTCACTTTAAAAATAATGCTAAATATATAAAGGTTTTAAATTCACCTAAATAATTATAACTATGTAACCTATTCAAACTATTATATCAATAAAGAAACATCAAAACCTATACAAGCATTGATAAAGGATTTTCTAACAATTCTTTTAACTCTTTTAAGAATTTTGCTGCTACTGTTCCATCTATCACTCTATGGTCTGATGTCAATGATAAGTTCATTATAGGTTTTATTTTAGCCTCTCCATTTACTGGAACAAACTTATCTTGTGTAGCACCTACCCCTAATATTGCACTTGAAGGCATATTTATTATAGGTGTAAATGTAGTTATACCATACATTCCGACATTACTTATAGTAAATGTATTCCCTTCTTGGTCTGCTGGTAGAAGTTTCCCTGTTTTTACTTTTTCAGCAAACTCTTTACTTTCTTTTGCTATTTCTTTTAAAGATTTTTTATTTACGTTCTTTACTACTGGGACATATAGACCTTCATCTAGGCCAACTGCAATAGCTATATTTATATCTTTGTATCTAAATATTCCCTCATCTGTCCATGCAGAATTTAATGCTTGATGCTTTGGAAGTATTCTAGACACTGCCATTACTATTAAATCTGTCATAGTCAATTTTACTCCAACTGATTCTTTTACTGTATCTATTAATTTTGCTCTGAGTGACTTCAATTCTGTAGCATCTACCTCTATGTTGAATGTAAATACAGGAGCACTAAAGTAACTTTCTGACATTCGTTTTGCTACAGTAGCTCTCATTGGATTTGGTTTTTCAAACTCTCCTTCTACTGTATTAAACACACTTGAATTTTCACTTTTCGTATTTATCTCCTCTGTATCATTAGTTTTAGATATGTTAGTTGACACAACAGCCTCTTGTGTATTTAC
Organism: Clostridioides sp. GD02367; assembly: GCF_045900275.1. Taxonomy (NCBI): domain Bacteria; kingdom Bacillati; phylum Bacillota; class Clostridia; order Peptostreptococcales; family Peptostreptococcaceae; genus Clostridioides; species Clostridioides sp. GD02367. The sequence goes on from NZ_JBJODK010000017.1 coordinate 63,970, forward strand.
TCTTTCCACATCATACTTTCTTATTTTTCCATTATATCCAGTACCTACAATAGTTTCTAAATCTATATTTAAATCTTCTGCTATTCTTTTAGCTAAAGGTGTAGCATTTACCTTACTATCTTTTAAGTAATTTAACACATCAACTAAATGAATTCTTCCATTTTCTCCACTTCCAATCAGCTTATCTAGTTTTATGTTGTCTTTTCTAGCTTGGTTTCTAGCTGCTGGTGTGGCCTTTACTTTATTTGCCACCATATCTATCCCTCCTTATCTAACAATCAAAGATTTTATTGCTTCTTCTATTTCATCAACTCTTGGGACAACTGCTTTTTCTAACTCGGGATTATATGGTATTGGCACATCTTTTCCGCATATTCTTTTTACTGGTGCATCTAAATAATCGAATGATTCACTTTCTGTTATTAAGGCTGATATTTCTCCACCTAGTCCACCAGTCTTAGCTGCTTCATGACAAATTAGAACTCTTCCAGTTTTACATACACTTTTAACTATAGTCTCCTTATCCAATGGATATAAGGTTCTTAAATCTATAATTTCTACATTTATATTTTCTTTTGATAATGTCTCTGCTGCTTCCTCAACACTTTGTAACATCCTTCCATAAGTGATTACTGTAACATCTGTTCCTTCTCTTTTTATGTCTGCCTTTCCAATTTCAATTACATAATCACCTTCTGGTACAATACCTTTTTTTCTATATAACAATTTATTTTCAACAAATATAACTGGATTATTATCTCTTATAGCTGCTTTTAATAAACCTTTAGCATCTGCTGGTGTAGAAGGTGCAACTACTTTTACTCCTGGAACATGGCAAAACCAAGCTTCTAAACTCTGTGAATGTTGTTCTGCTGAACCAGTCCCAGAGCCACCAGGACATCTAACAACCATTGGAACTTGTGCTTTTCCACCAAACATATATCTCATTTTTGCTGCTTGATTTACAATTGCATCCATAGAGATTGTCACAAAGTCCATAAACATTACTTCCATAATAGGTCTTAGACCAGTTGCTGCTGCTCCTGCTGCTGCTCCTGCTATAGCTGCTTCTGATATAGGAGTATCCTTTACTCTTTCTGGTCCAAATTCATCTATCATTCCAACTGATACACCAAATGCTCCTCCATATATTCCTATATCTTCTCCCATAAATATTACATTTTCATCTCTTCTCATTTCTTCTGACATTGCTTCCTTTATCGCTTGTGCATATGTTAATTCTCTTGTACTCATTTTTTTCTTCCTCCTTTACCATTTTTAGTCTGCATATACATCCTCTAATAAAGATTCTATCTTTGGATTTGGACTATTTTGAGCAAATTCCACTGCCTCTTCTATTGATTGTTTGGCAAACTCTTGAATTTTATCTAATTCATTTTCATTAGAGATATTCTTTTCGATAAGATAATTTCTTAAAAATTCAATAGGGTCCTTTGCTTTCCATGATTCTATTTCTTCTTTTGTTCTATATACATTTGCATCTGACTTTGAGTGACCTAACCATCTATAAGTTCTACTTTCAATCAATACAGGACCTTCTCCTCTTCTACATTTTTCAGCAGCTTTTTGTACTGTCTCATATACTTCTATTGGATTATACCCATCTATTGATATTCCCTCTATTCCATAAGAAGCTGCTCTAGTAGCAATACTTTCTATATTCATATGGCGTTTTATGCTTGTTGACATTCCATATAAGTTATTCTCACAGTAGAATATTATTGGCAACTTCCATATTGAGGATAAATTTATACCTTCATGAAAAGTACCTTCATTTGATGCTCCATCACCAAAACTACATAAAACTATTTTGCCTGTTTTTTTATATTGTTGTGTAAGTGCAGCTCCTGGAGCTATTGTAAGACCTCCACCTACAACTCCATTTGCTCCTAAATTACCTGACTCAATATCTGCTATATGCATTGAGCCTCCTTTTCCTTTACAAAATCCAGTTTCTTTGCCCATAAGTTCAGCCATCATTTTGTTTAGGTCTATCCCCATTCCTATAAATTGACTATGTCCTCTATGAGTCAATGATACCAAGTCTCCCTTTTCTAAAGCCATTACAGCTGCTACACTTGATGCCTCTTGACCTACAGATAAATGAGTTGTTCCGTGAACCATACCTCTTGCAAAAAACCAACTAACTTTCTCTTCAAATTTTCTAGCCTGATTCATTCTCTTATACATTTCAAGTAATGTTTCTTTTGATATTGACATATACATTCCCTCCTGTTAACTTTTATCTATCTTTCTATTAGTCACAATCTTCTAATAATTCAATTGCTAAACTGTGATTAATTGCTAAACTATTTATAAACTTTGCCTTTAATGATGCCTTTATTGCTTCTATTTTTTCATCTCCTGAAGCTACACCTATAGTCCTTTTTATCTTTTTTAAATCTTCTAGCTTTACTCCTAGTACTCTTTGATTAAATTCAAGTATAGAAGTTTTTCCTTCTTTATCAAAGGCTTGCAAACAAATCGCACCTATTGAATTATATTTTTTCAAATCTTCTATATCTGCCTCATTCATATACCCAGAAGCCATTATTGTTGAGTTTAAGCTCATTGGATTTCCTATACCTACGATTGCTATAGTCGTTTTATCTATTAAATCTAGCACTTCTTTAATTTTTTCGTCTTTGCAAAGTTTTTCTTTTGTAGATAAATCAGACATAACAGCTGGAGCATGTAATAGTTTAAAATCTCCTCCAAAAGCCCTTGCTAAACTTACTGCTATTTGATTTGCGTGAATATCTATTTCATTGTCTCCAATCCCACCTAATAGAGGTATAAATGTAACATTCTTACAGTTATTTTTTTCCACATATCTAGGTATTTCTTTTAGTGTAGTTCCTATTGAAACTCCTATTATATCATTTTCCTTTACTACTCTGGTTAAATATTCAGATACAGCTCTTGCTAATTCTTGTTTTTGTGTTAGTGAATCCTGTTTATCATCTACTACTATTACTTCTTTTAATTTATATTTTCTTTCTAAACTTCTCTCTATTTTTTGGTAGTCATTTTTCAAAACATCAACTATTTGTATTTTTACTATGCCTTGCTCAAAAGCTTCTTTTAATATTCTTGATATTGTTGGTCTTGATATTCCCAATTGATTTGCTATTTCTTGCTGATTTAAATTATCTTCATAATAAAGTGAACAACACTTCATCATTAACCTTAGGTCTCCAATTTTTTTCATTTGCTTTCCTCCAAAATCAAGCTTTTTTAATTATCTTTACATTTGTTCAATCATTTTACTTAATTTCAGTAACATTATAGAAGGGGTTCATATAAAAAGTCAACTGTTTTTTTGTATAATGAGAAAACTTTTACAATAAACACTCGTAAAAATATAGTTTTAGCTTTTACTACTGTATCTAATTCTGTTATAACTCAGCTAGAAACTTGAACAACTAATAGTATCTCTGTAATTAGATGAACTATAATACTATTACTCTTAACATATTTATAAACAAGTTATCTATTACATTTTACTTATAAAATATTTTTGGATATAAAAAACACAGAGATACTTTCCTTGTACCTCTGTGTCTTTAAAGAAGTGAAACTTAATCATGCAATTTGTGTTATATGCTATTTTTATTTGCTAAATGTCATCTTCCTAGAATCGAAATCAATTGACCATTTATACTTATTAAAATAATGATGACTTATCAATCCATCACTAACAAATCCAACTTCCTCATCATAATCCAAAACTCCACCTGTAAAATAATATCCTATACCATTTTTCAATTGTAAATTACCCAGTCCATATGATGAAATGTCAAAATGGCCTTCCTTATAATCACTTCCTCCCATTCCACCTTGTCCTTCAGGAGCTTTATTTAGCTCTGGCATAGGAATCTTCAAAGAGTCTATTGTTTCTTTAGGTAATATAATTCCAGCACCTTTTTCGTCACCAAGTCCTGAATCAATGAAGTAGTTAAGTCCACTTTTCTGATTGGCTGATCCTTTTCCATACATAAAATGAATGGCTGCAAGCGTAAATGGCATTTCTTCCAATATTTTATCATCTGCAAGCATTTTATTAAGATTCTCTCTACCTACTTCATTTCGAGGTCTTAATATTAATTGGCCACTAAGGTAATCCATCGTAGGTACAAATTCCTTCAATACACCTGTACCAATAATACCATGAACATCATAATCCTTAAGCCCCTCTTCAAACCCATCAAATGGTCCCAACATTACAGGTACATTTTTAATATTTACATCTCCTATAGTAAGTGAATCAGCTTGACCAAAACCAGTTTCAACAGTATTACCTCCAGCAAATTCATTTTCGTTTTTTGAAGTTGTTTTTATACCAAGTTCTTTTGCAAGTTTCTGATCAATAGTAAACATTGGGCCACCAGTATCAATAACAGCATTTATCCTTTTTCCATTTATCTCTACTGGCACAACTGGCAGAGGTTCAGTTGTGATAAAAGGAATCACTGTTTCGCTTTTTCCATTCCAGTCAATTTGATTTGGTTGTTTATCCTTAAAAGCTTTCATCATTTCCAATACACTATTTATACTATTGTTTTTATCTTCTGATGCTTCGGATAATTTTTCAGCTTTTTGATATTGATTTGTTTGATAATATGTTAGTGTCAATCCTTTTTCAGCTTTTGCTTTGAATTTATCAGGATATTGCTCTATAAGAGTATTATATAGTTTTTCAGCCTGCTCATAATTACCATTCAGATATTCTATTCGTGCAGAAAGATAAATCACATCTGGGGAAGGCTTCTTCGAATTCATCAAGGGACTCAGCATCTCTTGTGCTTTTGTAATGTCACCTAATTTAAATAGTATTTGAGCATATTCTAATCTTAGAACTTCGTCATTTGGATTTTTCTCATACTTTCCTTTTATTTCTGTTAGTTGTTTTTCGCAACTTGCACGAGTAACTTTTTTTGTTGTTTTAGTTATTGACTTAGGCGTTGAGCTTTTCGATGATGTAGCCTGAGATGTACATCCTGTCATTACACCAACAATTAAAGCCCCACATAATATAATACTTATTCCTCTTGATTTCAGTGATTTTATCATTTTTTACCTCCTATTTTTGTTCTTATCTATAAGATACAATATGAAAGTAAAATAAAAGTAAAGCAAAAGTAAAATTAAAAAGATATCTCTTGTTCACAATTTAGATTATATATTCTTCTTCTCATTAAATGTCATCGTCATTGAATCAAAATTAATTGTCCATTTGTAATTCTTCAGATAATTATGGCTTATTAAAGCATCTTGGAAAAATCCATGTACTTGATACATTCTTTCTTGTCCTGTCACAAAATACCCAATACCTTTTCTCTGTTGTACATTACCTAATCCATATGACGAAATATCAAATTGTGCCACTTCAAAATCATTTCCTGTCATTCCGCCTTCATCTTTAGTAGCTGGTCTTAGATTTGGCATAGTAATACCTAATAAATCTATTGTTTGTTTAGGCAACATAACTCCAGCACCCTTTCCACCATTAAATCCTGAATCAATAGAGAAATTAAGATTATTTTTATTATTAATTGAACCTTTACCAAACATATAATGAGTAGAAGAAAGTGTGAATGGAATTTGTTGTATTATTTCACCTTTACCTTCTTTGATATCTTCATCCGTTATAACTATTTCATTCCTTACTACTTCACTTCGTGGTCTTAATACCAACTCACCATTTGGATAATCCATTGTTGGTACAAATTGTTTTAATACATTTGTACCAAGAACAGCACGAACATCTAATCCAGTATTCTTAAATAGTTCTGCAAGTCCACCAAGCTCTCCTATCATTACAGGGATATTTTTCATATTTATGTCTCCTACCTTAAATGAATCAGCTCTACTAAATCCAATCTCAGAGGTACCACCTCTAGCAAAATTCCCATCTGCATTTGAAACTGGTTTGATTCCAAATTCTTTTGCAAATTTTTTGTCAAGAATAAATGTAGGAGCACCAGTATCAATAAAAGCGTTCATTCTTTTTCCATTTATCTCTACTGGCACAACAGGCAGAGGGTCAGTTGTAAGAAATGGAATAACACTTTCATTTTTTCCATTCCATTCAATTTGATTAGGTTGCCTATCACCAAAATCTTTCATCATGTTATTTAATAAACTACTTGTATTTTCTTGACCAATAGATAACTGTTTTGCTTTCTGATATTGATTTGTTTGATAATAGGTCATTGATAGACCAGCTTCTGCCTTTTCTTTAAATTTATCTGGATATTTCTCCACAAGAGTATTGTATAGCTTTTCTGCTTGTGTATAATTACCATTCATATATTTTATTTGTGCTGAAAGGTAAATAGCATCTGGTAGAGGTTTATCTCCATTTAACAATAGCTTCAATGCTTCTTGTAATTCTGTAAAATCTCCCAATTCAAATAAGTTTTGAGCATATTTTAATGCTAATGCTTTATCATTTGGATTTTTATCATATTTTTCTTTTAATTTCTTTAACTGATTTTCAGAACTTACACGAGTAACTTTTTCCGTTGTTTTAGGATTTGACTTAGATGTTGAGTTTTTTGTTGATGTAGCCTGAGATGTACATCCTGTCATTACACCAACAATCAAAGCTCCACATAGAAGAATACTTGTTCCTCTTGATTTTAGCGATTTTGTCATTTTTTACCTCCTGTTTTATTTTTATATCTCTTTTTATCTATAGAATATAGTATGAAAATAAAATAAAAGTAAAGTGAGGGTAAAACAAAAGAACAATTTATTGCTTACACTTTGCATGTATGGTATTATAATGATACTATTTTTGTATACTGGGAGATGAAATATTATGGATGACAAATTGGAAAACCCTGAAAGGATACTTATTGTTGATGATGAAGAAGGGCTGTTAGCCCTAGTGAAAATAACCTTAAATAAAGAACATTATAATAATGTTACCTGTGTATCAACAGGAACCAAAGCCCTTGAGTGTATTGAAAACAGGCAATATGACCTTATCATTCTTGATGTAATGCTACCAGATTATTGCGGATTTGAACTATGTGCAAAAATACGCAGGAAAACTATAGCCCCTATCGTATTTCTGACTGCCAAAACTGGTGATTACGATAAATTATCAGGATTTGCTATTGGTGGTGATGATTATATAACAAAACCTTTTAATACAATGGAGCTTGTCGCCAGAATTAAAGCTATTTTTAGGCGTCAACAACTTGAACATTCAGTATTACATACTCATTCAGAAAATTCCTTAATTTATCATTATGGCTATATTATTCTTGATATGACTTGTGCAATACTTACTGTAAATGGTCAAGACGTAGAATGTACAGCCAAAGAACTCGAGCTAATGGAATTTTTTTGCCAAAACCCTAACAAAGTCTTTACTACATCACATCTGTACGATACAATTTGGGGATTAGCAGAATATGGAGATGAAAAGACTGTTACAATACATATATCCAAGCTTAGAAAAAAGATACTGGATGATAATAAACCATACAAAGTTATTACAAACCTTCGTGGAGTTGGGTATAAGTTCATACCACCAGAGGGGAGCTGATATATTGAAAAAATTATACTTTCGTTTTATTGCTTACTTTACAACAGGTCTCTTTATATTTCTAGTATACTTCGTTACATTATTCATATTACTTAATCAATTAATATATCCTGAAAGATCACATGAATTTTTATATGTGGCTGATTCATCTATTGGATATTTCCCAAGCATACTTATAATTTCTTTCTGCTTTATTACAGGAGGGATACTTTTTTGCTTATTTCTTGTTCGACCACTTTACTTGATAATTTGTTCAATAAGTAATTTATCTAAAGGAGATTATGCAATAGTCAAAAAAGCCTTTACCAATAATGGGAAATTAAAATGGTACTATTTTATGTATAAAGAAGTCATTGTAAATATAAAATCTTTAGGCAATAAGCTTCAAGAAACTGAAATTGAACGAGAAAAACTTGAAGTTGCAAAAACTGATTGGCTTGCTGGTGTATCACATGATTTGAAAACGCCATTATCATACATCACAGGATATTCATCTCTAATGCTTAACAAAAACCACAGTTTTAGTGAAGAAGAGAGAACGATATTTTTAGATAACATATATAAAAAAGGAGTATATATTGAAAAATTAATAGACAATTTAAGTCTGACATTTTTTATAGATTCGTCTGGAAAAATACTGCTTAAACACACACAGGTTGAAATGGTTGCATTTCTTCAAAACCTTATTGCTGATGTAGCTAATAATCCAAAATCTAAAAAACAGATATTTGGATTTTATACAGATTTAGAATGTTTGTATTTAGCCATAGATGAGACATTAATGTATAGAGCTCTTTATAACCTTTTAATGAATTGTGTTGAACATAATCCTGATGGTACAGAAATAGAAATTTGCTTAAAACAGAGTTCTGAACAAATTTACATTAATACTACTGACAATGGGGTTGGGATAAATGCGAAAAAAGCAGATGATATTTTTGACAAATATTATAGTAGCAAAAATCATAATACACAAAACAAAGGATTAGGATTGTTTATTGTTAAACAGATTATTGATGCACATGGAGGGAATATTTCGGTTTCAAGCATTTTAGGGAAAAGTACATCCTTTCAAATTATATTGAAACAAGATAAAAATTAGTTATTATATAAAAATCCCAAGTTAAAATAAACTTGGGATTTTTATATAATAACTAATTTTTATAAAATTTCTTCTTTAAATTTATTTTGACAAAATAAATTTAAATTAACATATCAATATTTATACATAGCATATATGCAACTTATTCTTTTAATGCTACCAGGTTTATACTTAATATAATCATAGGTACAATTACATAAATAAAAGCTGTAGCTGATGACACAATTCCAGAGTCATTTACTAAAAGAGTTACAAAGCATCCTGCTATTGACGCTATAAAGCCTTTAAATACAATTGGGTATTCATCAATTAATTGTTTAAAATATCTAATCTGATTAATCATAAGAACTAAAATCACTCCGATTCCAGTTAGTAGTATATTTACCCATGCACTGGTTTGAGCTAGCTTCAAGTTCATCTCTATCTTTCTACTAAATGTTTGTATTATTTCTCCTGGTCCATTAGTATAAATTTCTTTTACAAACATACCTAAATGTGAGTTACTTCCTGAAATCATATCTATAGCTACAAAAATTCCTAAAACAATCAATACAGCTATACCTAATAGTACAACTTTTTTAAAGTCTATTTTTACATTGTATATCAATAGTATAAATAGTAAAAATGCAACACATTCAGAAATAGCACTTCCAACATTTGCTCCCATAATTGGAGATGCACTTGTAATTAATATAACTAAAGAAAAAACTATCACAGACCATTTTGGTATCTTTTTATATGTAAGTAAAACTGCAAACGTAAGTATCGCACTACCTATTGCTACTCCTTGATATTCATTACCTACTCCATAGTATCTAGCTCCAATTATACAATCATAACTCATCACATTACTTTTCATTAAATATGAACCAAATGCAGAATCAATAACCACAATCAATATGGTTAAACCTGTAAAGAATAACATGTTTTTTAAATCATTCTTTATTAAAACTTTGCTTATTAAGTATATAGTAAGCGTTATTATAATTATTCCTAAAGATATTGCTACTGGTGTTTTAAAATTCATTATTGGAGTTATCATAAATGATAATGGCATTACTATTCCTATTTTTAGAAATTCTTTTAATATAAAAAATATTGTTTCTTTGTGATTTTTTGATATATGCTTTCTAAATAAAATTAGAATCATAACAACTATCCATGACAAGAAAACTATACTTACAAATCCATTAAGTATTATAGACCTTATACTTGAAACAGATACTATCTTTTGGTACTCATCCATCAGATATTCTTTATTATCATCTCTGTTAATAAGTTCATACTTCTTTCCAACCATATTTTGATTTTTTATATCAAAGTTATTTAATATTTCAGCTCCAACATCTAGATTAGTCACAATACCTTCTCTTCTCGTAGTTGAAGATGATAACATCCCTTTTCCATTACCATTTAATTTTATTATTGGAGAAAGCCTTCTTTTATTTTTGTAATCTAAGTCACTTGGAAATGCACTTGATATATAAACAGTGTCATTCTCTCCAACCATAGAAAATACATTTTTTAAGTATACATCTATATTTTTTTCTATGTTATTTTTTATGCTCGCATATGTTTCTTCAGTTAGATTTGGTTTATATAAATCTAATCTATATGTATCTCCAAGCTCTACAAAAACTACATCATTGTTTTTGTAAGCTTCTCTAGTCTCTGTAATCAATTTATTATAATCAGTTGATATTCCATAAGGCATAGATAAATCTTTCTTATTTATATTATCTACATTTCCATTAGGAATTCTCCCATACTCATCCATTGCAACTAGGCATAAGTTTCTATTTTTTATGAGTTGACCATTTTCAATTATATCTGCATTTCCCAACACAGATGTTTTTAGCCCATTATCAGATAAACTTTGACCTAATGACCCTAGTACAGAACCATACTCCCCAAAGTTTAAATTTTCATTTATAGACTTATTTATGGTTAAGTCATTTATACCTTTTGCATTTTTTCCTGTAGCTGCTTTAAAAACTATGTCCCTATCTTTACTTGAGCTCTCAAAATTAATATCTTCTTCATTAGCTACATTAGCTCTTCCACCAGCACCCATGCTAGCATATGACCGTCTGTCATCACTACCCTTATCGCCTCTTATGTTCATTAGACCGATATATCCTCTATTATCTAGTTCTTCTCTCAATGATTTTATTCTCAACATATTGCTCATACTAGTTCTATTCATATCTATAAATACTACTTTTCCATATGTTGGCATATCATCTGCAAAACTATATTGACTCATCGATGTTAATATTATGATAAATGTTGCTAAGAAAGATATAATTTTTTTTCTCATAAATTCTCCCTGCTTTCTGATTTAAATCCTCACCTTTAAGAATACATTAAACATTGTCGTTATAAATAAATAAATTTGGACCATCTATTTAAAATAAACAGCCCAAACTATTGGTTTATTTGAATATATTAATTTTTAGGTTTTGCAAATATCATTCTACCTGCAGGAGTTTGAAGAACAGATGTCACAAGCACCTTTATAGTCTCATTCATATGCTTTCTTCCTCCATCAACAACTATCATAGTTCCATCATCTAGATATGCAACACCTTGTTGAGCCTCTTTTCCTTCTTTAACCACTTGAACAACCATATCTTCACCTGGTATCGCAACTGGTTTTATGGCATTAGCTAACTCATTTATATTTAATACTTCAACACCTTGGAATTGAGCAACTTTATTTAAGTTATAATCGTTGGTAACAACTTTTCCATTTAAAACTTGAGCAAGCTTTAGTAATTTGCTATCAACTTCAGCTATTTCGTCAAAGTCTCTCTCACTTATTTCAACTTCTATATTTAATTCTTTCTGAATTATATTTAATATATCCAGACCTCTTCTACCTCTTACTCTTTTTAAATCATCTGAAGAATCTGCAATGTGTCTTAGTTCCTCCAAAACAAAAGCAGGAATAATAAGTTTTCCCTCTATAAATCCTGTTTTACAAATATCTGCTATCCTTCCATCAATTATTACACTTGTGTCTAATACTTTTGGAGGAATTGCTTTTATATCTTTTTTATTTTCTTTGTCCTTATCTTTATCTTTAATAGGATTTGCTAATCTTCCTAATTTTCCAATATTAAATAAATCATTTTTACTTTTAAGCGCAACTTTCATTCCAAGATATCCTAGGAATAAATATAATAGTAAAGATAGTATCCCACCTACTATTGGTATTCTATTTACTAATCCACTTAATAAATATGCAATCACAAATCCTACTATAAGCCCCATAGACCCTAACAATATATCAGTTTGAGGATATTTTGATAATTCTTTATCCACTATTTTAGCAATTTCTTTTACTCTATTTACAACCCATGGTTCTATAAGATATCCTAAAATGGCTATTATTATACCTGCTACTACAGCTGCGATATAACCATATGTTTCTTTCCCAAATGTTAATATTTCAAAATCTTTCATTAATGTTAAATAGGTCGTTATACCTATCGTAAATCCAAGTAAAATAAACAATATCCTTGTTACTTTCCTTATCAATGCTTCACCCCCTAGTTATACTTATCTATTATAGACCAAAGTGTATATTATATTCAAGAAAAAAGTAGTAAAATTCATTTAAAATTCATCATATGTGTCTATCTAATAATACTAATTGTTTCATTTTTATGAGTCCATTTTTTATATATGTTGCTCTTATTTCACCTATTCCTTCAACTTCATCTAATTCTTCAATAGACGCATCTAATATTTGCTGGAAGTTTTCAAAATAATTTACTAAGTTTTCTATTATTGCTGTTGGTAGTCTATGTATTTTACTAAGAATTCGATAGCCTCTTGTTTTTATAGGCATATCCATACTTTCTGAAAAACCACTATACCCTAATAGTTTTGCCATATTAACCAATTCTATTAGTTCTTCTGAATTTAAATTTTTAACTTTTTTCATAAGTTCCTTTATTTCTGTATTTTCTTTATTATAATCTTTGAATATTAATTTCTGATCTATTCTAGTTGTACCCATTAATTCTTCTAATTGCATACTTACTAAAGTTCCCTCATCACCCAATTCTATCACATATTTTTCAATTATACTTGTAACTCTCATTACCATTTCCATTTTTTGCATGACTAATGCAACATCATAAATAGTTACCAAATCATTAAACTCTAAAGCGTTTAAATTTGTTATAGCTTGATCTAATACGGTCTTATATTTTTCTAGAGTTTGTATAGCCTGATTTGCCTTAGTAAATATCTTAGATATATCTTCGACCACATACTTCTCATTTCCTCTATAAACTGTTATAACATTTCTTCTTTGTGATATTCCTATGACTATAGCACCAGTCTGTTTTGCTACTCTTTCAGCTGTTCTATGTCTTGTTCCAGTTTCTGATGTTTCTATAAAATAATCTGGTATAAGTTGTGCATTAGCAAATAGTATTTTCTTTATATCACCACTTAAAACTATTGCTCCATCCATTTTAGCTAATTCATATAAATATGATGGCGAATATTCTGCATTTATAGCAAATCCACCATCTACTATTTTCATTACATCTTCGTTAGTTGCAATTACAATTAAGCCACCTGTCTTAGCTCTTAGTACATTGTTTAGACCTAATCTAAGTGGAGTTCCAGGAGATATCATTTTTAATGCATATAACATATTTTTATTATCTAGAAAGTTCTCCATATTTATTGATTCCTCCCAAGCACTATATTTATGGCTTGTCTTAAGTTATCTACTGGCCATATTTCTATACCTTTGGTGTCTTTTACAACCTCATAATTACTTCTAGGAACTACTATCTTTTTAAATCCAAGTTTTTTACATTCAGCTATTCTCTTTTCTATAAAACTTACTGCTCTAACTTCTCCTGTAAGACCCACTTCTCCTGTAACAGCTATATCTTCATCTATAGGTATATTTCTAAAACTAGATGCTACAGAAATAGCTATTCCTAAATCAATTGAAGGTTCATTTATTTTTATCCCTCCAACTATGTTTATATAGACATCTTGATTTTGTATTTGCAATCCTACACGTTTTTCTAATACTGCTAATAACATACCTACTCTATTATAATCTACACCTGTAGATGTTCTCTTTGGTATACCAAAACTTGTAGGTGAAACTAATGCCTGTAATTCAAGTAACATCGGTCTTGTACCTTCTACAGTAGATATTATTACTGACCCTGCCACATCTTTAGGTTTCTCAGATATTAAAATTTTAGATGGATTATCAAGTTCTACTAATCCTAAATCTCTCATTTCAAATACTCCAAGTTCGTTCGTTGAGCCAAATCTATTTTTGACAGCTCTCACTAATCTATAAGTATTATATCTTTCACCTTCAAAATATAGAACAGTATCAACCATATGCTCTAATAATTTTGGCCCTGCTAGTGAGCCTTCTTTTGTCACATGACCAACTATAAATGTTGAAATACCCATTTTTTTAGAAATTTTCATAAATTTTGAAGTACCTTCTTTAATTTGGCTGACAGTTCCTGGTGCCGAGGATATTTCTGGACTAAAGACAGTTTGAATTGAGTCTAGAATTATTAATTCTGGATTTACACTTTCTAAATAAGATTCAATTATGCTTAAATTATTTTCAGCAAATATATACAGATTTTCTGAGTTAATTCCTAATCTTTTAGCTCTCATTTTTATTTGAGATTCTGATTCTTCTCCAGTTATATATAAAACAGTTTTTCCCAAATTAGCAACGTTACTAGAAACTTGAATTAAGAGTGTCGACTTACCTATACCAGGGTCTCCACCAACAAGTACTAAGGAACCTTTAACTATACCTCCTCCAAGTACTCTATCCAGTTCATTTATATCGGTTGTAAATCTTTCTTCTTCTTTGCTTTCTATTGAATTTATACTAACTGGTTTAGATGAAGATTTATCTATTATAAAGACCTCTTTTTTTGTGCTTTTTTGGTCTACTTCTTCTACAAATGTATTCCACTTTGTACATTCAGGACATTTTCCAAGCCATTTAGCTGTTTCATATCCACAAGATTGACATACATATTTTGTTTTTATTTTTGCCATACTTTTATCATCCTTAATTTATTATTATATACTATAATTTTAGCATATGTGAAAGACAATATGTAAAGATTAAATAAAATAATTAAGGGCAATGAATTATTATAGATTCATTGCCCTTAAAATTTTGTTTAAGTTATAAAACTTGTATCTACAAGATTTTAAAATGCAACTCTATTAAATTATTTAGTTTCAAAAACTATTTTTTCATCTTTTACTTTTGCTACTACATTACTTCCCTTTTTCACATCACCTTTTAATATTGCTTCAGATAATTCATCTTCTAACTCTTTTTGTAAAGCTCTTTTAAGAGGTCTTGCTCCATATTCTAAATCAAATCCAGATTTAGAAATTAATTTAACGGCTTCGTCACTCATTTCTAATTTTATATCCATTTCTTTTAGTCTTTCTTGTAACTTAGCCACCATTAAAAGTATTATTTTTGATATGTGGTTTTCATTTAATGAATGGAAAACAATTATATCATCTATTCTGTTCAAAAACTCAGGTCTGAATCTCTGTTTTAATTCACCCATTATATTTTCTTTCATTTTTTCATATTGAGACTTTTCTTCTTCATCTCCTTTAGCTATACTAAAACCTAAAGTTTTTTGTCTTCCAATCGTAGACGCCCCAACATTTGATGTCATTATTATGATAGTATTTTTGAAATCTACAGTTCTTCCTTTTGAATCAGTCAATCTACCATCATCTAAGATTTGTAATAGAATATTAAATACATCTGGATGAGCTTTTTCTATCTCATCAAATAAAATAACTGAATATGGATTTCTTCTTACCTTTTCAGTTAATTGGCCACCTTCATCATGACCAACATAACCTGGAGGTGAACCTATCATTCTTGATACAGCATGTTTTTCCATATATTCAGACATATCTATTCTTATTGTTTGATTTTCATCTCCAAACTGTACCTCTGCTAATGCCTTAGATAACTCCGTTTTACCTACTCCTGTAGGACCTAAAAATAAAAACGAACCAATTGGCCTATTAGGGTCTTTAAGACCTGCTCTTGACCTTCTAATTGCCTTTGAGATAGCTTTTACTGCTTGCTCTTGACCTATGACTCTATTGTGTAAGATTTCTTCAAGTCTTAGAAGTCTATCAGCTTCTTCTTCAAGAATTTTATTGACAGGTATTCCTGTCCATAAGCCAACTACTTCAGCAATAACTTCTCCATCAACTAAATCAGAATGTTTAGATGATTTATTCCATCTTTCTCTTACATCTTCTAATTGTTTTTTAAGTAGACCTTGTTCATCTCTTATTTTTGCTGCTTTTTCAAAATCTTGGCATCTTACAGCTTCTTCTTTTTCTTTATCTATATTTTCTATTTCTAGTTCTAATTTTTTTATTTCTGAAGGAGGTGTATTTTCCTTTAATCTTACTTTTGATGCGGCTTCATCAATCAAGTCTATAGCTTTATCTGGTAGATATCTATCTGATATATATCTAGTTGATAATTCTACAGCTGACTTTATAGCATCGTCAGTTATCTTAACTTTATGATGAGCTTCATATTTATCCCTTAATCCTTCTAATATTTTTATTGAATCTTCTTTACTTGGTTCATCTACCATAACTGGTTGGAATCTTCTTTCTAGTGCAGAATCTTTTTCAACATGCTTTCTATATTCATCAATTGTAGTTGCACCTATAACTTGTATTTCCCCTCTTGCTAAAGCTGGCTTTAATATATTCGATGCATCTATAGAGCCTTCTCCTGTAGACCCAGCTCCTATTATAGTATGCATTTCATCTATAAATAAAATTATATTTCCATTTTTAACAACTTCATCTACAACTTCTTTGATTCTCTCTTCAAATTCTCCTCTATATTTAGCACCTGCTAATAAAGAACCCATTTCTAAAGAGTATAATGTTTTATTTTTTAATGTTTCTGGTACATTTCCTAGAGCTATATTTGTTGCTAAACCTTCCGCTATAGCTGTTTTACCCACTCCTGGGTCTCCTATTAACACTGGATTATTTTTTGTTCTTCTACTTAATATTTGTATTACTCTTTGTATTTCTTTTTCTCTACCTATTACTGGGTCTATTTTATTCTGTTTTGCATATAGAGTAAGGTTTCTTCCATACTTATCAAGTACCTTAGACTCCACTTGATTTTGGTTGCTCGTGTAACTATTTTCTGCTTTATATTGATTTTTATCACTAATTCCCATCATATCAATTGTTAATTGGGCAAGAGTTCTATCATTTACTCCTGCATAATTTAAAATCTTATTAGCTATTCCTTCACCTTCTTGAATGATAGATAATAGTATATGTTCAGTTCCAATATAATTTGTTTTTAATTTATTTGCAAACATTCCTGATAGTTCTAGTATTTGTTTACTTCTTGGACTTAATACTATATCCTCTGGAATCCCGTCTCCTTTGCCTTCCATATCAATTATTTTACCCTCTAAATAAGCCTCTGTAAATCCAACTTTACTTAGAACCTTAGCAGCTATACCTTCTTCTTCTCTTAAAAGACCTAGAAGTATATGTTCACTTCCAACAATATTATGTCCTAAGGTTTTAGCTGATTCAAATGCTAAATCTATTGCCTTCTTAGCTCTTTGTGTAAATCTATTGAAGTTCATAATTTATCCCTCCTCTTAATTTTTCCAAAGTCTCTCTAATGTATGTTGCTCTATTTATATCTCTATTCTCAACATCATCACTCTTATACATTATTGACTGATGTGCAGGTTGTATACCTATCATAAGTTGTTCTATAGCTTTTAAATCTAATTTATCTATATAATTCATTTCTATGCCCATTTTTATATTTGATAGATGACTCATAGCCTCTGAGCTACTCATTACTCTTGAATTTTCAAGAATACCTATTGACCTAAATATTTTATCTTCTAATTTTATACCTAATTTTTTTTGCAATATTTCTCTTGATTTTATTTCTTTTGAAATTGCATCTTTTGTAAGACCACTTACATTCTCTATGATGTTAGATTCTGTTCTTCCAAGTGTAAGTTGATTGGATATTTGATATATGTTTCCTAATGCTTCTGTTCGTTCTCCATATATACCTCTTATAGCTATCCCTATTTGTGAGGATATTTTATAAAGTTCATCCATATAACCTAGTTGACTTAATGCTGGTAAATGCATCATTACAGAAGCTCTCATTCCTGTACCTGTATTAGTTGGGCAAGATGTAAGATAACCTAACTTTGTACTAAATGCGTATTCTAAACTTGATTCTAACAAATCATCTATCTCATTTGCTATGTTATATGCATATTCTAAATTTAAATCATCACACATAGTTTGTATTCTTATGTGGTCCTCTTCATTTATCATTATACTTACAGTTTTATCTTTCTTTACTATAACTGCACTTTTATCATTTTCCGCTAAATCAGGGCTTATTATATGTTCTTCAACCATAAGCATTTTTTTAGATTCATCTAAATCTTCAATTTTATAGAAATCAAACTCTTCTTTTTGTTCTAAACTAGAATTCATAAATACATTTTTTACTTTTTCTATTATTTCCATAGCACTTTCTTTATCTAATCTATTTGGAAAAGGATAATTATTTAAGTTTCTAGCTAGCCTAACTCTTGATTTCATGACTATGTTTTCTCTCATAATATCACTCCAATCTTAGTCAATAGAACCTTTTAAATATTTAATTTTATCTCTAAACTGAGCAGCCAATTCATACTCCTCATTTTTTATAGCTCTATCTAAGTCTTCTTTTAATTCCTTAATCTCATTTTCTACACTTATCTTATAAAAAGATTTTTTAGGTGCCTTACCTGTATGTTCTATATGTCCATGTATATTTTGAAGCATAGGATTTACTTGACTACTAAATGCATTATAGCATTCACTGCATCCAAACCTTCCATTATTCTTAAATTCACTGTATGTCATATTACAGTTTGGGCAAACTAACTTTTCTTCAAGTTCTTTTTTTGGTTGAAATCCTAAGTTAGAAAATATATCCATCATTGAAAAAGGCATATCTAAATTAAAATTCATTTCTGTATTCTCTTTTGCACATTCACTGCATAGGTACATTTCTGTCTTTTCTCCATTGACTATTTTATTATAATATACGGATGCTTTATTCTTATTACATTTTTGACATAGCATAAACTATCACTCCTCTATACTAAATAACCCTATTATTATATTCTTTAGAATGTTAGACCTTACCTTCTCTTTTAATTCATATATTGGCATACATAATGATTTATCATCTATTGCATATAATATTAATTTTAATTCTCTTTCACTAATTAGACCTGACTCTTTTAAACTTTCCAATAATTCTTTTGCTTTTTTATATGATATTTGATTTCCTATCTTTTCATTTAAAAGTTCTCTAATATGCCCATCTTTACTTTTTCGTATTTTTTCTATCTGAACATATCCTCCGCCACCTTTTTTGCTTTCAATATAATATCCTTTATCTATTGTAAATCTTGTTGTTAACACATAATTTATTTGTGATGGTGCACAACTAAACAAGTTTGCTAGTTCATTTCTTTGAATTTGTATGCTATTATCTTCTTCCATCAAATCTTTAATAAATTTTTCAATTATATCTGTCATAGTTGCCATTAATATCACCACACACCTTTTTAATTTTGACTTTCTTTGACTATTATTTTACACCTATTATTTAAATTTTTAAAGCCCTAAATTATATATTTTTATATTTTTTATAACAATATAGATATGAGTTTATGACTTCACTGATTGTAAGGTTTTATTTATTATACTTATAACAAATAAATTTAAAACTTTTGCTTTATTAGGTCTCAATACTTTTATATATCTTCTATATTTTAAATATACCTTCTCACTTTTATTATTAAACATTTCTAAAAAATAATAATAAAAAAATACTTTCTTTTTATTAAACCTTTCAAGAAAGTACTTTTTATTTTTTATCCATTAAAAATACATAAAAAACTAGGTATATGTTTGTCTAAAAAACCTATACCTAGTTTAAATGCAAAAAATATTTTTAATAGTATCCTATTAATTATTTACTATTATATTTTGCTTATTATTTTGCAGTAGCTAATCCAATTATTTTTTCTGCAAATTGTGATGGTACCTCTCCATATTTTGCTAATTCCATTTCAAAGTATCCTCTACCTTGTGTCATTGCTCTTAAATCTATTGCATATTTAAATGTTTCTGCCTGTGGTGCTTCTGCAAATATTATTTGTTTACCTTTATTATCTGGCTCCATTCCAAATATTTTTCCTCTTCTTTTATTTATATCACCCATAACATCTCCCATATATTCTTCTGGCACAGTTATCTTTAATTTCATTATAGGTTCTAGTAGTATTGGATGAGCCTCTTCCATACCCTTTTTAAAAGCTGCACTTGCTGCCATTTTAAAGGCCATTTCAGAAGAGTCTACATCATGATATGAACCATCATAAAGTGTAGCTTTTATATTTGTAACAGGATAACCAGCTAATACACCTTTTTGCATAGAGTCTTTTAAACCTTTTTCAACTGCAGGTATATATTGTTTTGGTACAGAACCTCCAAATATCTCTTCTGTAAATTCAAAATCAGATTCACATCTTTCAAATCTTATTTTTACATCTCCATATTGACCATGACCACCTGATTGTTTTTTATGTTTTCCTTGTACATCTGCTGTCCCTTTTATAGTTTCTCTATAAGGTACTTTAAGGTCATTTAGTTCAACATCAACACCAAATTTATCTTTCATTTTATTTTTAATTGTTTTTATATGAAGTTCTCCTTGTCCTCCTAAAAGGGCTTGTTTTGTCTCTGTATTTCTATAAGAATGTAATGTAGGGTCTTCTTCTACTAGTTTATTTAATACAGATGCTACTTTTTCCTCATCACCTTTATTCTTAGGAGTTACTGCATAGTATATTTGTGGCTTAGGGAAATCTATATTCTCCAAAGCTTCTGCATCTTTATCTATAGATATAGTATCTCCTGTTTTTAGAGAGTTAATTTTAGTTACGACTACTACATCTCCAGCTTTAGCTTTTTCTACTTCCACTAATTCACTATTTTTCAATGTATATATATTAGCTATCTTTTCCTTTACATTTTTATTTATATTAAAGATATCTTTATCTTTAGAAAGTACACCTTCAGTAATTTTTATATATGACATTTTACCAACAAATGGGTCAACCATAGTCTTAAATACCAATCCTCTAAATGGTTTACTTTCTTCTGTAAAAATAGGTTCTAGGTAATTTGATATAGTATCTAATATTTCTTTTGTTCCTATATTATTTATAGTTGAACCACATATTACAGGTATAATATCACCTCTTTGTATCCCTATAACAATACCTTTTTGTATTTCTTCTGTAGTTAATTCTTCTCCATTAAAATATTTATCTAATATTTGGTCATCTGTCTCTGCTATAAGCTCCATTAATGCTTCTTTAACACTCATAGCTTGTTCCTTGAATTCACCTTCTAAATCATCTATGTTTTCAAATACATTATGTAACTTTACAAAGTTTTTATCTTTATATATAGGACTTATCATAGGAACTATCTTATTGTTGTATTTTTCTCTTAACATTGCTATTGCGTCTTTATATCTTGCTTTTTCATTATCTATTTTATTTATAAACATTATCTTAGGAATACTCTCAGTTAGTTCCAATGATTTCTCTGTACCAACTTGAATAGGTGCTGTTGCATCTATTACTATTATTGCTGCATCACTTGCTCTAAGAGATGATACAACGTCTCCGCTAAAGTCAAAATATCCTGGGGTATCCAATAAGTTAAACTTATAATCATTATACTCTATAGGTATTAATCCCATACTATAAGTCATATTTACCTTGTCTGTTAATTTAGGTATCTTATTAGTGTTTGCTGTGTAAGCTATAGTTTCGATTAGATTTGTTTTTCCACATCCGCTATGTCCTAATACCGCTACATTTCTCAACATTTTACTATCATAAACCTTCATATAAGCACCCACCTTTTAAATTTATGTATTTTCTCTTAGCTGTTATTTCCTAAGAAATAGTCCAGAAAATGTTTATTATTTTTAGAATTTTTAGATAACATTTTCCTTACTAGCTTTATTTCTACATATGGATGTAATTTTCCTCTTTTTTTTAACAAAAATTTAATTTAAATAAATAAAAACACTCTAAAACATTTTTTATTAAATGTTCTAGAGTGTTTTTTTAATTATCTTAATTCAATTATTTCATTATCATTAATAATTGTTTATCTTCAACCATATCATCTTCTTTTACTTTGATTGACTTAATTACTCCATCAGTCTTAGCAACTATTATAGTCTCCATTTTCATAGCTTCTATAACTATTAGTGGTTGATTAGCTTTTACTTCATCTTCTTCTTTAACCATTATTTTTATAACTTTTCCTGGTATACTTGCTCCAATTTGAAGAGGGTCATTCATATCCGCTTTCTCAACATTATGAATTTTACCAGAGAAGTTTCTATCTTTTATTTCTACTTCTCTAACCATTCCATTCAATTCAAATCCTATAGTTCTAAATCCATTTTCCTTAACTTCACCGATTTCAACTAATCTTATTGTTAATACTTTACCTTCTTCTATCTCTACTTCACATTCTTCATTTTTATTTAAACCATAGAAGAATACATCACTTTCAAGTTTAGATATATCATTATAGTGTTGTAAGTGCTTGATATAATCCTCATAAACTTTTGGATATAAAGCGTAACTTATAACATTTCTTATATTAGCATTTATATCATATTTCTCATCCAGATATTTAGCTATTTCATCAAAATCTTCTGCTGGTAATAATGAACCAGGTCTTACTGTAATAGCTTCTTCGCCTTTTAAAACTACTTCTTGTAAATCTTTTGGTATTCCACCTTCTGGTTGACCAATCATACCTTTACAGTAGTCCACAACAGAATCTGGGAATGATAAGTTTTTACCTTCTTCAATTATATTGTCTTTATCTAATTTATTTTTAGTCATAAAGATAGCTAAGTCTCCTACAACCTTTGAAGATGGAGTAACTTTTATTATATCTCCTACTACTTCATTAGCTTCTTTATATTTTTCTTTAACTTCATCAAATCTATTAACTAATCCTAAACTATCAGCTTGAGGTTTTAAGTTTGTATATTGACCACCTGGTATTTCAAAATTATATATTTCTGCGCAAGAGTTAGTTAAATCACTTTCAAATTTGCTATAGACTTTTCTTAAATCCTTATAATATTTACCTAACTCATCATATCCAAATAAATCTATACCTGTATCTCTTTCTGTATTTTTAAGAGCTTCTACTATCGCATTAAGTGACGGTTGACTTGTAAGCCCTGCCATAGATTCTAATGCAGCATCAATTATATCTACACCAGCTTCTGATGCCATCAAACAAGTTGCTACACCATTTCCACTTGTATCATGAGTGTGTAAATGTATTGGTGCTTTTATATTTTTCTTTAGCTCTTTAACTAGAGTGTAAGCTGAATATGGTTTAAGAAGTCCTGACATATCTTTTATTGCTATTATATCTGCTCCTAAACTTTCTAATTCTTGTGCCATCTTAATATAATATTCTAGATTATACTTAGTTTTAGTCTTATCTAGTATATCACCTGTATAACACATAGTTGCTTCAACAATTTTTCCAGTTTCTAAAGCTGTATTTATAGATGGTTTCATATTTTCAACCCAGTTTAATGAGTCAAATATTCTAAATACATCTATACCTTGTCTAGCAGATTCTTTTGTAAATTCTTCTATTACATTATCTGGGTAGTTTTTATATCCAACTCCATTTGATGCTCTAAGCAACATTTGGAACATTATACTTGGTATTTCCTCTCTTAGCTTTTGTAATCTACGCCAAGGTGATTCTTTTAAAAATCTATATGCAACATCATAAGTAGCTCCACCCCACATTTCAAGTGAGAATAAATCTTTTTGATATTTTTCTGTTGGCTGAGCAGCTTTTAATAAATCATATGTTCTTATTCTTGTTGCTAATAATGATTGATGTGCATCTCTCATTGTTGTATCTGTTAGCAACAATTTCTTATCATTTTTTATCTTTTCTATATATGCAGATTTACCTAACTTATCAAAAAGTATTTTGCTTCCTTCTGCCTTTGAACCATCTTTATCCATTCTTGGGTCATGTAACGCATCAAATAATGGTTTTTCTTTACAAGCATTATCATTTACAATTACATCCCCTATAAATTGAAGTAATTTTGTACCTCTATCTTTACTTTCTGTTATTTCAAATAAATCTGGATTTTCATCTATAAACTTAGTACTACATTTACCATTTGAGAATATAGGATTATTTAAAACATTAACTAAGAATCCTACATTAGTTTTAACTCCTCTAACTCTAAGCTCTTTTACTGATCTTATAGTTTTATTTATAGCTCCTTGGAATGTTCTATCCCAAGAAATTGTTTTAACTAACAAACTATCATAGTGAGGACTTATATTTGCACCTGTAAATCCATTTCCACCATCTAGTCTTATACCAAATCCTGAACCAGTTCTATAAACTTGAATTTTTCCTGTATCAGGCATAAATTTATTCTTAGGGTCTTCTGTAGTTATTCTACATTGGATAGAATACCCTCTTATTTCTACATCATCTTGTGATTTTATATTTATTTCTTCACTATCTAAACTATAACCTTGAGCTATTAGTATTTGACTTTGAACTATATCTATTCCTGTAACCATCTCTGTTACAGTATGTTCAACTTGTACTCTTGTGTTCATTTCTATAAAATAATGTCCACCATTAGCATCTACTAAGAACTCTAATGTACCAGCATTAGAATAGCCAACATGTTTTGATAATTTAACTGCATCTTCACATATTTCTTGTCTTACTTTATCATCTAGTGAAAAAGCTGGGGCATATTCTATTATTTTTTGGTGTCTTCTTTGAACAGAACAGTCTCTTTCGTATAAATGAACTATATTTCCATAGTTATCTCCTAATATTTGAACTTCTATATGTTTTGGATCAGCTATATATTTTTCTATAAATATGATATCTTCTCCAAAAGCTTTTCTTGATTCACTACAAGCAGTCTCATATTCAATCTCTAAGTCTTCTTCGCGGTGTACAATTCTCATACCTCTACCGCCACCACCGTTAGATGCTTTTATCATAACAGGATAACCTATTTTATTTGCAACTTCTTTTGCTTCTTCAGTACTTTTTATTGCTTTTTCTACACCTGGTATAGTTTGAACATTAACTTCTTTTGCGATTTTCTTAGAATTTATCTTATCTCCCATCATATTCATTACTTTAGATGATGGTCCTATAAAAGTAATTCCATTCTCTTCACATTTACGAGCAAACTCTGCATTCTCTGCTAGAAAACCATATCCTGGATGTATCGCATCAACTTTTTTTCTCTTCGCCAAGTCAATTATTCCATCCATGTCTAGATATGCATCTATTGGACCTTTGCCTTCCCCTATCAGATATGATTCATCTGCTTTTGTTCTAAATAATCCATATTTATCTTCTTTACTATATATACCAACACTTTTTATCCCCAATTCTGAACAGGCTCTAAATATTCTTATAGCTATTTCGCCTCTATTAGCTACTAGTATTTTATTAAACTTTTTAAGCATACTCTATTCTTCTCCTTTATTGTTTGTGTAATATTAAAGATTATAGACTAAAATACTTTATTTTTGAAGATGTTTAAGCAAGTTCCTTAATTAATAAGATAAATTTATAAATATAAGTAATTTTTAGACTGTGTAAACTCAATTTACCTCACTAAAATTAAGGCATTTTTTATGGAATTTCAGGCAAATTTATGTGAAAATTTCTACAATTGACTTGATTTTATACTGTTTTTTCTTACGTTTACATAATTATTTTCATCTTTACGTAAGATTTTATATATTTTTTTAATATCGTTCATACCCTAATCTATTTGTCTAGATACCCTCTTCACTACATCTGAAAGTTTTAAATGACCTAAATCTGCATAAGCTATAGCCAATATTATTTTTACGACTCCATCTACCTCATCTAATTTATATGCTCTAGCATTTATTATTGTGTATTTTGGCATAAATTCTTCTAAATCTAGTGCAAGTTCATCAGATAAAGTCATATATTCATCAAATTTTTCTTCATCAGATAAGTTAACAGAATCATATTGTTCACTTATTATAGTATCTAAGTAACTCAAATCTATACTTAACTGATACGCAATTACATCTTCTCTCTTTGTACTTTTACTTAAATCTTTTTCAACTTTAAATTTGCTATTTTTATCTATAGTTACTTTTAGTTCTTCGCTATCAACTATTTCATTTCCTATTATTATATACAAGTTCCTTACCTCCAAAATATAAAAACTTTTTTAATCAAAAATAAAACCTCTAGTAAAATTACTAGAGGTTTGCACTGGTGGGATTAACAGGGCTCGAACCTGTGACCCCCTGCTTGTAAGGCAGGTGCTCTCCCAGCTGAGCTATAATCCCTCGATGTTTATATGGTGCGCCCAAAGGGACTCGAACCCCTAACCTTCTGATTCGTAGTCAGACACTCTATCCAGTTGAGCTATGAGCGCATTTTTATTGGAGGCGACACCCAGATTCGAACTGGGGATCAAGGAGTTGCAGTCCACTGCCTTACCACTTGGCTATGTCGCCGCCTTTTTGGTGATCTATCCGCGACTCGAACGCGGGACACCCTGATTAAAAGTCAGGTGCTCTACCGACTGAGCTAATAGACCGTATTAGTTGGGGTGGATAATGAGAGTCGAACTCACGACCTCCAGAGCCACAATCTGGCGCTCTAACCAACTGAGCTATACCCACCATGTATTCATAATTTAATGTGGTGGGCCATCAGGGACTCGAACCCCAGACCTACCGGTTATGAGCCGGGCGCTCTAACCAACTGAGCTAATGGCCCACATTAAATTTTGGTAGCGGTAATAGGAGTCGAACCTATGACCTTTCGGGTATGAACCGAACGCTCTAGCCAACTAAGCTATACCGCCATAT